>JAEWNM010000062.1 GCA_023392755.1 Bacillota bacterium | reverse complement strand
GGGCATTATCATCGAAAACAAATCGGGCCGCCAGGCGGTGCTTGCAAAGACGGTCATCGACGCGTCCGGCGACGGCGACGTGGCCTATCGCGCCGGCGTTCCCTACTGGCAGACAAAAAAGGAAGAGGCGCCCCGGCTCAACGATTGCCTGATGTACAAAATCAAAGGGTTCCCCGAGGATACGAAAGCGCCGGGCTGCCTGTTCAACGACACAATGGTTGTGTGGGGCCCTTCGCCAGGGCCGATGAACTGCGCCAACGCGGATGAGCTTACACAGAGCGAAATCGCCGTGCGCCTTGCCGTGTATGACGACCTGGAGAAAAAGAAGGCGGCGAACGCGGACCTGAAGGGCGCGCAGGTGATAGACACCGGCACGCTGATCGGCATACGCCAAACGCGTTTTTTCGAGGGGGAGTACAAGCTGACGGGTGAGGATGTGCTGCAGGGGCGCAGGTTTGACGATTCCATCGCCATGGCGGCCAACCCGGTCATCAATTACTACGGGTACCGCAGGTTCCTGACCCATGAGGGCTACCAGATTCCCTACCGTGCGCTTGTGCCCCAAAAGGCGGAGAACCTGCTCGTGGTGGGCCGCTGCATGTCCTCCGACCAGATCGCCTTCGAGTCCTGGCGGGCCATGGCCCACATTTTTGCCCTTGGCGAGGCCGCGGGCGTGGCGGCCGCCGTCGGCGCGGCGCAGGGTGTTGCCGTCCGCGGCGTGGATGTCGCATCGGTTCAGAAGCTGCTTGTCAGCCAGGGCGCTGAAATCGGACAGGGGCTGAAATCATGAAGATTACGCATGTGACAACCACACCCATCGTGCGCAAGGTGGAAAAGCCCGCCATGGATGGGATGTGGACCTATGACGCGGGTGGCCTGCTTGTCACCCGCGTCCATACGGATGAAGGCATCACAGGGTATGCCGCCACCAATTTCGGGCGCATCAAGGGCGGGGTATACATCCTGCAAAAGCTTATCGAAAGCGAGCTTGCGCCGGAGCTTGCGGGGCAGGACCCGTTTTTCGTGCGGGCCGCCAGAAAAAAGCTGTGGGACGCGGCCCATTATCACGGCGTGGAAGGGCTTGCGCAGTTTGGCATAGCGGCGCTGGATATTGCCGTCTGGGATATCGTTGGCAAAAAACTAGGCCTGCCCTGCGCCAAGGTTGCCGGCGCTTTCCGCGACAGAATCCCGGCCTATGCCATGGTGGGCTGGTATTATGATGATGAGTCCGCATTCGTCAAACACTGCGAGGACGCGGTAGAAGAGGGCTTTTTGGCGCTGAAGATCAAGGTTGGCCGCTACAGCCTGGCGGACGACATTGAACGCATCAAGCTGGTGCGCCGGGCTGTTGGCGATAAGGTTACGTTGATGGTGGACGCCAATCAGGCGCTGGACTATCCCGAAGCGGTGCGCCGCGGCCGTGTCTATGAGGAGATGGGCATGTTCTGGTTTGAGGAGCCCATGCCGCCCCAGATGGTGGAAAACCACGCGCGGCTGTGCCAAACGCTGGATATTCCGGTGGCCATCGGCGAAAACCACTATACGCGGTATCAGTTTTACGAAGCGATACGCCAGGGCATGATGGATATCGTGCAGCCGGACAACCGCCGCGCCGGCGGCTTTACGGAATGGCTTGAGATCGGCGCGATCTCCGACGCGGCCGGCCTGAAGCTGGCAAGCCACGGCGGCGGCCCGGCAAACGTGAACATGCTGTGCACGCTGCCCAACGCGATTTTCTTGGAATCCGGCAGTTTAAAAAGCGAGAACCACTTTCTCAAATGCCGTATGCGCATGGAGCGCGGGGAGCTGCTTTTGCCGGACGCCCCCGGCATGGGGACAGAGGTGGACGAGGACTATGTATCGTTTTGCGTAAAGCAGATGCAAGGATAGGAAAGCGGTGTTTCTTGTTTGCGCTGCCGCCCAATTTGCGCGGCCCCCTTTTGTGTGAGGCGGTTCCTCCCTTGCGGGTTTTGCCCCTTCCCATGTGATTCACCCCGTGATCCGCTGGGTATAATCACATAAAGATACTGGGCGGCCGCCACGGCGCGGCGGCCCGGAACAAAGGGGGAAAAGGGCATGAAAGTAATCGCACAGCCAAAAGCAGGCTCCTTTTTGAACGGGGAGAGCGCGACGCGCATCGACAGGCCGCTGGATATGGCGCTTTTAACCGTCATTCCCAAGGGCGAAGGCATGTTTTCCGTCCAGCTCCCGGCGGCGGACTGGGAGGATGGACTGCAGGCCATCTATGCCTTTACCTATGACGGGAAGGCAGGCAAAGGCGATGTCACCCTGCCCGCCGCCATGCGGGTGGTGCCTGTCCTTACGGACATGGACAGCCACTGTATGGATGCGACGGACGCCAAGGTGACGGAAGACTGCGTACTGCGCTTTGAAAAGGGAAGAACCATTGATATACAGTCGGATGTGGTTGTACAGTTGTCGGGCGATGAAATCGCCAGGCTCAATACCTTCCTTGCCGCCTGGAGCAGAAGATAAAGGGCATACAGGGCCATGACGCGCCGCATTTTATGCCATGCAAACGGGGTTGTCATGCCGGCAGCATAAGCTGTATATGTTCAAAGGGGCGGCATCCGCAAACGCGAAATCCGCCCCCTTGAACAACAACAGGCATAATGCGGCGCGGTGTGACAACCCCGCTGCTTTTTTATGCAATCAGATAGGCCGCTCCTTGCCCAAAAAGCAGCAGGCCAGCGTGCCGGGTCCGCAGTGGGCGCCAATGACCGGGCCTACCACAATGGTGCGGATTTCTTTGATGTTGGGCACCTTCTGGCGGATCAGCTCCTCCAGGCGCTGGGCGTCCTCCTGGCAGTCGGCGTGCATGATAATCATCGTCTGGGATTCGGGGTTCTCAATGTTCTCCGCGGTGCGTTCCGCCAGCACGCGCATGGCCTTTTTGCGGCCCTGCACCTTTTCCGCCGGAACAATTTTTCCGTTTCTGCCCAGTACGACAATGGGCTTCAGGTCGAGCATGGTGCCCATTACGGCGGCGGTGCCGGAAATGCGCCCGCCCCGCTTTAAGTATTTCAGGTCCTCCACCGTGATCCAGGCCTGGGAGCGCATTTTGTTGGCTTCCACCCAGGCGGCCACTTCTTCCATGCTCTTGCCCTGTTTGTACAGCTCGTAAGCGGGAAGAATCAGGTTTGTCTGGGGCGCGGATATGCTCCACGTGTCCACTACCAGCAGCTTGCGCGCCGGATACTTCTCCAGCAGCTCCTTGCGGGCTTCGTAAATATTCTGTATGGTGGCGGAAAGCTCGCTGGAAAAAGCCAGGAACAGTATGTCGTGGCCGTCCTTGAGCAGCGGCTCGAAATATTCCAGATAGGCGGCCGTGGGCAGCAGGGATGTGACGGGGGCCGCCCCGGCCCGCATCTTGGCGTAGAATTCCTTGATATCGCCGCCCCGGCCCATGTCGTCAAAATATTCCTTGCCCTCCAGCATGTAGGGCATGCGCACCACCGGTATCTGCATCTGGTCAACCTGTGTGTAATGCAGGTCGCTGTCCGAATCGGTCATGAATATATAGTCCATGCATGAATCCTCCCTGTCAAAAAAAGTGGGATATGAAAAGAGCGCATAATCATTTCTATTGTAGCCTGTTTCATAAAAAAAAGCAACTGATGCAAATTCAGGCATCAGGGCAGTCTCATTAAAGCTTACTAATATTAAGTAAGGATGTGTTCGAAGGTCCAGGGCTCCGAAGCCGTAGCGCCGCCTGTGGCGGATAAAGCGAGGCGGAGGAGGCTGGCGAAACAAGCAGTGCGAAGCGGCAGCGAGCAATGCGCCCCTTGAGCCAGATGGGTAGGAAAGCCCTGGTCGTGCCCGCAGGCACGAATCCCCTTCTGCTTGTCTCAAGTCAAAGCGGCAGCGAGCAATGCGCCCCTTGAGCCAGATGGGTAGGAAAGCCCTGGTCGCCCCTTAAGGGGCGAAA
>JAEWNM010000025.1 GCA_023392755.1 Bacillota bacterium | reverse complement strand
GCACGAAGGAGTTGCTTCTTCGGTGCATCAATGCTTTCCAGAGTTTCGTCCCGGTTTAGTCTTTTTGCCTGAGAGTTTGTTGCGTCTTCCCCTTCGGCTCCGCCAATGGCGGTCTCTCCTAAACCGTTCACCCGAATTATGCAGTTGTTGTTCCGCAGAAAGTGTACAATGACCGCCGCTGTTTGTCAATCACTTTTGGAGGGCTCCCCCCCTCCAAATCACCCGCAAAAGGATTCAATGCACTTGATAATCCCGGGAGTATTCCACCCAAGATTGCCGTGCTATGCCTTTGCCTGCAACGGTGCTCCGCAGGGAAGGGATTTTTCCTTTTCCGGCGCGTTGGCTTCCTTCACGCAAGCGTACAGCCGGTAGCCGCCCGCCAGGTTGTAGGCGTCAAACCCGTTCTGGGTGAGGATACGGCAGGCAATGTAGCTGCGCAGACCGCTGTGGCAGTGAACGTAGACAGGCTTCGCCTTGTTCAATTCTGAAAGCCTTTCCCGCAGCTCGTCCACGGGGATATGCAGCGATCCGTCGATCTTGCCGCGCCGCCGCTCGGAAGACGTGCGTACATCCAGAATCGTCACGCTGCCGTCACGGGGGAGGTTGTCCACATCATGCCAATGGAACTGCTTCACCTTGCCGGTGAGCAGGTTTTCCGCCATGAAGCCGGCCATGTTCACAGGGTCCTTGGCAGAGGAGAAGGGCGGCGCGTAGCACAGCTCCAGCTCCGCAAGATCGTAAACGGTCATACCGGCCCGGATAGCGGTGTTGATCACGTCGCACCGCTTGTCGACACCCTCAAAGCCCACGATCTGCGCCCCCAGCACCCGGCCATCCTTAGGGCTGAACAGCAGCTTGATGGTTTGGCTGGTGGCGCCGGGATAATAAGAGGCATGGGAATTGCCATAGGCGTACACCTTGTCATAGGCGATATCCGCCGCCTTCAAGGCCGATTCATTGAGCCCTGTGGCGGCCACCGTCATATCGAACAGCTTCAACACCAGCGCGCCCTGGCTGCCCTTGAAAATGCTTGGGATGCCGCAGATGTTGTCCGCCGCGATGCGCCCCTGCTTGTTGGCCGGACCTGCCAGAGGCAGGAAGGCCGGCTGGCCGGACACGAAATGCGTAACCTGCACCGCGTCGCCCACCGCGTAAATGCAGGGATCGCTGGTGCGCATATGCTCATCCGTTACAATGGCACCCCTGGGACTCACCTCAAGCCCAGCCGCCCTGGCCAGCCCGCTTTCGGGCCGCACACCCACGGACATAAGCACCATATCGGCGGGCAGGCTCTCGTCCCCCGCCTGAACCGACAAGCCGTCACCCTGCGGCACGATAGCCTTGACGGCCGTTCCCAGCAGCAGCCTGATCCCTTTTTTTCTGGCATACCCGTGAACATCGGCTGCCATATCGGCATCCAGCGGTGCAATCACATGGTCGGCCAGTTCCACCACGGTTACGTCAAGCCCGGCCTCATGAAGATTTTCCGCCATTTCCATGCCGATGGCGCCGCCGCCCACCACCACCGCTTTCCGGGGCTTTTTTCCCTCTATGAAATCACGTATGCGCAGCGTGTCGGGAATGGTGCGCAGCGCAAACACCCGGGCATCCTTTGCGCCGGGGATGGGCGGGACCACCGGCTCGGCACCGGGAGAAAGAATCAGCGCGTCGTACGGTTCCTGATACAAGGAACCGTCCTGAAGGTTCTTTACTGTGACCGTCTTCCCGGCGGGATCGATTGCAACGGCCTCCGACAAAACGCGCACATCCACACGGAACCTGCCATGAAAGCTTTCCGGCGTTTGCAGCGTCAGCTCTTCCCTGTCGGTAATGGCGCCGCCAACATAGTAGGGCAGGCCGCAGTTGGCATAGGAAATATAAGCGCCCCGCTCCAGCATTACGATATCCGCCTGCTCATGAAGCCTTCGCAAACGTGCGGCGGCGCTGGCTCCGCCCGCCACGCCGCCGATAATGACGATTTTCATGTATTTGCACACTCACCTTTCCAGGTCGCCTTCGTAACCGGCAATGCCGCCGATGTTAACAACCTCCGTATACCCAAGGCGCGAAAAGCCTCGGCAGGCCGCCTGGCTCCTTGCGCCGCTCAGGCAATACACGTACAGGGGGGTGCTCTTGTCGGGAACAGCCTGCAAAATCTGCTCCCACTCATCCAGCGGCACGGAAAGGCTTTCGGGAAGGTGGCCCTGGCCATACTCCTTGGGCGTCCTCACATCCACCAGGCGGATGTTGGGTCGGCTCTTGGCCGCCGCAACAGCCTCCCGCATGGACATGGTTTTGGCGCCGCGCTCAAAAAGCCCAAACATGTCACGCCTCCAGCAGCTTCAGTATATCCTGCTTGGACCGGACACCCACCATGGACCCGGCCAGATGCCCGTTCTTGAACACCGCCAGCGTGGGAATGCTCATCACGCCAAAGCGGGAAGCCAGCTCAGGCTGCTCATCCACATTGACCTTGCCGATTACGGCTTTGTCGCCCAGTTCCTCGGAGATGCCTTCCACCACAGGCGCGATCATACGGCAGGGGCCGCACCAGGGCGCCCAGAAATCTACCAGCACAGGCACCTGCGCGGACAGCACATCGTTGAAATTTTCCTTTGTTACCTTTATAGCAGCCATTGTATATTTCCTCCTTTGCCCTTCTTGGACAACTTGATAGACATACTATACCCGCATTTGTGCCTTTCGAAAGTGACAAAATCACAAAAAGCGGCTTTTTTGAAGAAAATTTCGCTCCCCCTGCAAAAAGTGCCCTATTTGTCCAGCATAGCCTGCAAAGCCGCCCGCCCCTCATCCGTCAGGACCATGCTGCCCAGCTCCAGCAAGGGAGTATCCAGCACGAACCCCGGCTTGCCCGCCGCTTCCTTCGCCGTTTCCACAAAGTAGGCATACAGCTTCGACTGTTCGTATTCCTGATACGCGTACCCTGAAAGGCGCAGATCGTAATCCAGCGTAATCAGCCCCGCATCCTGAAGGGAAGCAAACAGCGCGCCGTTTTCCCTGGCCGTGTCCATATCATCCGCTGCATTGGCCACGTACACAGGCTCCATGACCACGGCATAGGCGTCCCCATCCCTGCTTGAGCACAGGGCAAACCGGGCGACAGGCAGGTATCCCCTCTGATGTATGGCCAGCAGCGCATCCGCCTGCGCTTCGCTCAAACCGCTTTCCCCGGCCGAAAGAGGCGCGTGGTGGTGGCCGCAGCCGCAGGCCTCATCGTGCGTATGTTCGTGGCCGCAGCCGCAGGTCTCATCGTGTGTGTGTTCGTGGCCGCAGCCGCAGGTTTCATCGTGTGTATGTTCGTGGCCGCAGCCGCAGCCTTCCCCGTGGGTGTGATGGTGGCCGCAGCCTTCCCCTTTTCCGTGGCCGCAGCCGTTGTGGTGGTGGTGATGCAAAGGATTTCCGCCTTTCATAGTATATTGCAAAAAACCATTCGATGTCCGTTCCGCCATTCCTCTATTTTCCCAGAGGACAGGAAAGCAGGGGCACATACCGCAATTGCTCCTCGACCCGGCGGCTTTCAAACAGGGTGATCTCCTCCACCAGCAGGCTTTCCTGAACCACGGGGATCATGGAAAGCTGCGTGGGATTCAGTTTCGCCTGGCGCGCCAGGGTGATATGGGGATGAAAGGCCGCCTCCTCCAAAATAAAGCCAACCGCTGACAGCCTCTCCCTCACGGTGCGCGCCAGCTCCAAAAGGGCGGCTGATTCGGAAACGCCGCAAAAGAGCACGGCATCCTGGGGCCGCCGGAAAAAGGAGAGCCCGGTAAGCGACATCAAAAAGGGGGAGGAATCCGCCGCCGCTTCCCGCACGGCTTTTTCTGCCGCCAGGACCATGGCGGCATCCGCCTGGCCGATAAATTGCAGGGTGCAGTGGTAATTATCCCGCGGCGCATATCGCCCCGGAAAGAGCTTTCGCGCTTCAAGCGCGGCCTGCGCCAGTGCGTTCTTCATTTTGGCATCAAGCGCTATGCCCGCAAACACCCGCATACCATCCCTCCCGCCCATTCCAGCATAGGCGCAATCCGCCCGTCTGTCAATGCGCGGCGGCAACATTTTTGTTGACAGGCAGCCTCGGCGGGTGTATCAATGTAAACGAATAGCACAGGCGGATAAAGCCTGACGGGAGGAAAACGAAATGGAGCGTTTTGCATGGAAGGCCGTGGTGCTGCCGGGGATGCTTGAGGAGTACAAGCGCCGCCACGATGAGATATGGCCGGAAATGACGGCCCTTTTGAACGAAGCTGGAATCCACAACTATACGATCTGGAACACAGGGGACGAGCTGTTTGGCTATTATGAATGCGAGAGCGTGGAAAAAGCCGGCCGGGTGCAGGCACAAAGCGAAGCTGTAAAGCGGTGGAACGAATCCATGAAGCCCTTGATGCGCATGGTAGCCGACGGCCGGGAAGGCGGGGACGGCATGGTGCAGGTATTTTACCATCCGTAATACCGGGCAAGCAGAAAACCCTGGGAGGTATCGGAGGGCCGAAGTCCATCTGGCTCAATCGGCGCGCTGCTGCACTTCCGTTTGCGCAGAAATTTTGGAAAATTCCTTCCTTACTTGAGCAAACGGCCGCAAAAGGCGTAGCCTTTTGCAGTGCAGCGAGGGAAAAGCTCAACAAAGTGGCGACAGCCACTTTGTTGAAATACTGAACCGGCGCGCCTGCTTTCAGCAGACGCGCCGGTTCAGTATTATAGCTACATCCACCGCTTCAGTTCTTCCTCCGTAGCCAGCACATGATGGGTGCCGCCCACGGCATGAAGCGTTCCCTTGAGATAGTCGATTCCGCTGGAAGCATAGTCGTAATGCAGCGAGGTCCGGCTTTTTTCCACCCGCGGGTTGGGCTGGGGAATGGCCGACAGCAGGGATTTGGTGTACGGGTGCACGGGATTTTGAAATATTTCCTCCGTGGTGCCCGTCTCCACCAGATGCCCCAGGTGCAAAACGCCGATACGCGTAGAAATATACTTGACCATTGAAAGGTCATGGGCTATGAACATGAAGGCCGTGTGGGTCTCCTGCTGGATGGATTTCATCAGGTTCACCACCTGGGCCTGTATGGACACATCCAGCGCGCTGATGGCCTCATCCGCTATAATCAGGTCCGGGTTCATAATCAGCGCCCTGGCAATGCCGATACGCTGGCGCTGCCCGCCGGAAAACTGGTGGGGATAGCGGTTGGCATGCTCCTGGGCCAGGCCTACCTTATGGAGCATTTCGTAGACCTTCTCCTCCCGCTCCTTTCGGTTGCTATACAGGTGATGGATATCCATGCCCTGGGCGATGATGTCCATCACCTTCTTGCGCGGGTTCAGGCAGGCCATGGGGTCCTGGAAGATCATTTGCATCCTGGTGTGCAGATGCGCTTCTTTCTGGGCTGTCAGCGCCCCGGAGATATCCATGCCGCCAAATTCGATCTTCCCGGCGGTAGGGTTGTACAGGCGGATCACCGTGCGGCCGATGGTGCTCTTACCGCTGCCGGATTCGCCCACCAGCCCATAGATTTCGCCGGGATAGATATCAAAGGACACATCATCCACCGCCTTGACGGTAAACCGGCGGTTGATGCGGAAATACTGCTTCAGGTTGCGC
>JAEWNM010000022.1 GCA_023392755.1 Bacillota bacterium | reverse complement strand
GCCTTACCATGGTCGTGGCCATCCCCTCGCTGGTGGCCGCCCTCTGGGGCATGAACGTTGCCGTTCCATTTGAAAATTCCCCTTACGGATTCTGGATCGTGCTTGGGATTTCTGCCTTCAGCGCTCTGATGGCCGGGTTTTTCCTGTGGCGCAAAAAAATGTTTTGACCAGGGGCCCTGCCCCTGGACCCCGCTAAAGGCTCCAAAGCCGGACGCTGCCAGTAGCGGATGAAGTGAGGCGGAGTAGGCTGGCGAAACGAGCAATGCAAGCGGTAGCGCAGCAGCGCGACGATTGAGCCAGATGGAACAAAACCCCTTTAGAATCCCCATTTTGGGTATGAGATACAAAAACCTGCCTCTTCCAACCATATTGCAGATGGAAGGGGCAGGTTATTGCATAAATCAAGATCCTTCACGCAGTGAGGGATGACAGCCTGCAGGGTCGAATCCGCTTTCAGCGTTCTTGCTCATAGAACCCAATACTCTAAATCAGCATAAACCAGGATTCCAAAGGGATGATATCCCTTTGGCGGGGGTCCCGGGTCATTCCCCCAGTGCATACCCCGGCTTTGCGCTTTGGCCCTGCTGGCGGCGAAAGTTTTCGCTGTTCTTTTCCTTATAGATGGTGTAGAGTTCTTCCGGCGTCATGCCTGCCTGCAGGCACATGCTCACGAAAAAGTGGAGGATATCCACCAACTCTTCCTTTACGGCCCGCTCATTGATGGGCTTTTTGTTTTTCCACCATTTGAAGTTGACTTCGTCTATAAGCTCCGAAAGCTCCGAGATCATGGCCAGCGTCTGCTTTTGAATCCACTCCTCGGAGGATATACCTTCCAGATGCCGTGAAATCACCAGAGATTCATGAAATTCCCGCTGGAGCGCGAAAATCTCGTCCAGCCTGTCGGCCACTTTGGCAGCCCCCTTACTTTTGTATGAATTGCAGATATTTTTCGGCATGCTTGCCAACGACGGCAACGCTGGGGCGGAAGGACAGGATTTCACCCGCCACGCGAAGCACGTCATCCTTCGTCACACGCTCGATTTTTGATATGGTTTCCTCGGGCGTGGGCGGATGCTTCAAAAGCAGTTCGCCCCGGCCGATGGCCTGCATGCGGCTGGAGGCGCTCTCCAGGCCCAGAATATACGAGCCTTTCAGCTGCGCCTTGGACTGTATGAACTCCTTGTCCGTAACGCCGCCCTGAAGCAGCTTTTTTGTCTCGATCTCCATCTGTTCCAGAACCGTACCCGCGTTCTCCGGCGAGGTTCCGGCGTACAGGTTCAAAACGCCGCAGCCAGGATAGGTGGCGGGATAGCTGTAAATGGTATACGCCATACCCAACTCCTCACGCACCCTTTGGAACAGCCTGGAGGACATGCCGCCCCCAAGTATATTGTTGAACACGGCCACCGGGTAAATATCGTCATGGCCCATAGGCTTGCCGGGATAGCCCATGCAAATGTGCACCTGTTCGGTGTCCTTGTCCTTGAACAGAATGTGCTGGGTTCTGGCCATCATATCCCCGGTCGTGTCCGGCCTGCCTGTGCCCTGCCAGGAGCCAAAGGCATCACTTAACAGTTTTTCCAGTTCGGCCTTTTGATAGTTGCCCGCAATGGCGACCACAACGTTTTCCGGGCGGTAGTGGGTGCCGCGGAAGGCAAGGAGATCGTCACGGCTGTATCGGCGAATGCTATCCGCCGGGCCCAGGATAGGCATGCCCAGCGCCTGGCCTGTAAACTGCGCCTCGCTCAGCAGCTCATGCACCAGGTCCTCCGGCGTATCCTCCACCATGGAGATTTCCTCCAGAATCACGCCGCGCTCCTTGTTCAGCTCGCGCTCGTCCAGCGTAGCGTTCAAGGTAAGGTCGCTTAAAATGTCCACCGCCAGAGGCAAATCCTCATCGATGACCTTGGCGTAAAAGCAGGTGCATTCCTTGGCGGTAAAGGCGTTCAGCTGCCCGCCCACCGCGTCCATCTCTTCGGCGATGTCACGGGCCGTTCGCTTTTTCGTACCCTTGAATACCATATGCTCAATAAAGTGGGACAGGCCATTCTCCGAGGGCGTCTCCATCATGGAGCCCACCTTGATCCAAACGCCGATGGAGGCGGAGCGCACATGGGGCAGGTATTCCCCTACCACCCTTATACCGTTTGGCATGGTCCATTGATCGTACATAGCAGATTCCTTTCAGGAAAGTTTCTTCTATTTTCTGCCGGGAAGGCGCAAAGCATGCAGGGAATGAAAAGGCAGGAAACGCCTGCCCCGCCCCTGGGGGCTGGAGGCAGCGGCGTTCCTGCCATCTATCCTTTAGCGTGATGCTTAGCGGTCAGAAGGGCGGCCGTCCCTGCGGGGAGGACGGGGCCTGTCGCCGGCGGGGCGGTGCTCCACCGCATTGTTTTCATAGACGATGTCGTTGCGGATAAGGCTGATACGGCCCTGGGCATTGACCTCGTTGACCTTGACTTCAAGCTCGTCGCCCACCTTGAGCACGTCCTCCACCTTCTCCACGCGGTGGTTGGCCAGCTTGGAGATGTGAATCATGCCGTCCTTGCCGGGGGCCAGCTCCACAAAAGCACCGAAAGCCTGGATACCCACCACTTTGCCGGTGAACACATCGCCGACTTCGATATCCTTGGCGATGCCTTCGATGATTTTGCGGGCCTTGTTGGCCGCCGCCTCGTCGGGGGTGGATATGAACACGCGGCCGTCATCCTCGATGTCGATCTTGACGCCGGTTTCAGCAATGATCTTGTTGATCATCTTGCCGCCCGGGCCGATAACCTCGCGAATCTTTTCGGGATTGATGGTGAAGCGGACGATCTTGGGCGCATAGGGGCTCAGGTTCGACCTGGGCTGCCCAAGGCACTCCAGCATGATTTTCAGGATATGCAGCCGGCCTTGAAGCGCCTGCGCCAGTGCCTGCTTCAAAATGGGCCTGTCGATGCCCTTGATCTTGATATCCATCTGGATGGCGGTGATGCCGTTCATGGTGCCAGCCACCTTGAAATCCATATCGCCCAGGAAGTCTTCCAGACCCTGGATGTCGGTCAGAACCGCCACCTTGCCCGATTCGGTATCCTTGATAAGGCCCATGGCCACGCCGGCTACCGGCGCATGGATCGGCACCGCGGCATCCATCAGCGACAGGGTGGAACCGCAAACGGAAGCCATGGAGGAGGAACCGTTGCTGCCCAGCACTTCGCTTACCAGGCGCAGCGCATAGGGGAACTCCTGCTCGGTGGGGATAACGGGTTCCAGCGCCCGCTCAGCCAGCGCGCCGTGGCCGATTACGCGGCGGCCGGGGGACTTTAGGCGGCCCGCTTCGCCGGTGGCGTAGGGGGGCATATTGTAGTGGTGCATGTAGCGCTTGAAATCCTCATTGGATAGCCCGTCCAGCATTTGCGCCTCGCTGGTGGAGCCCAGTGTGGTCACGGTGAGCACCTGGGTCTGGCCGCGGGTAAAGATGGCGCTGCCATGGGTGCGGGGCAGAACGCCCACTTCGCACCAGATGGGCCGGACTTCGGTCACGGTGCGTCCATCGGGGCGAATACCCTCTTCGATGATCTTTTTGCGCATGATTTCCTTGTTCAGATAGTAGACGGCGTCATCCACTTCTTTTTCGCGCCCGGGGAAAATATCCGCAAAATGGGCGAGCACGTCTTCCCTGGCGGCCTTCTCACGCGCCTGGCGCTCTTCCCTGACATATGTCTCAAAGGTATAGGCGCATTTGTCGTATGCGTATTGGCGCACGGCGTCCTTGATATCCTGCGCCGTAACAAACAGCTTGACTTCCGCCTTAGGCTTGCCGATTTCGGCAATGATGGCCTCCTGGAAGGCCACAAGCTTTTTGATCTCCTCATGAGCGTACATGATGCCTTCGAGCATCACTTCCTCGGAGACCTCCTTGGCGCCCGCCTCCACCATCAAAATGGCTTCCTTGGTACCGGACACCGTCAAGTGCAAATCGCTTTGCGCGCGCTGTGCCTCGTCGGGGCAAAGAACGAACTGGCCGCCGATGCGCCCTACGACAACAGAGCCCGTAGGCCCGCCGAAGGGAATTTCGCTGATGCACAAGGCGATGGAGGAACCCAGCATGGCCGGAATTTCCGGCGGCAGGTCGGTATCCACGGACAGCACCGTGGCAACCACCTGCACATCATTGCGCATGCCCTTGGGGAACAGGGGGCGCAAAGGGCGGTCGATAAGGCGGCAGGTAAGCGTCGCCTTTTCCGTGGGACGGCCCTCGCGCTTGATGAAGCCGCCGGGAATCTTGCCCACGGCATAATGCTTTTCCTCAAAATCGACGCTAAGCGGGAAAAAGTCAACGCCTTCCCGCACCGTCTCGGACATGGTGGCGTTGACGATCACCACAGTGTCGCCATACCGTACCAGGGCCGAGCCGGCCGCCTGCTGGGCATATTTCCCAAATTCCAGGGTCAGCGGCCGTCCCGCCAAATCCATTGTATACGTTTTGTAATCCATGCCAATCTCCTTCACATTGTCGCGCGGCAGCAATGGCTGCCTTTTTCTCTTGGACACACCAGCCTGTTCCCTTTGTGAAGTCAGACTGGCACCTCTTAGAGGCACCTGCCTCCGGGATATTTCTGTGAAAAAGCCGCGCAGGGGTACCCATGCTGCCATGAGCGCCACTGGCGGCTTCCACAAACAGTTTGGCCGGACAAAAGACGTGCCTCTATCCGGTATCACCAACGGGCCGACGCTGCCGGCCTTGCGCACAAGCCGCGTGTGCGGTTTTACTTGCGCAGGTTCAACTGGTTGATCAGCGTACGGTACCGCTCGATGTCGGTTCTTCTCAGGTAATCCAGAAGGCCCCTGCGCTGGCCAACCATAAGCAGCAGGCCGCGGCGGCTGTGGTGGTCCTTCTTGTTGATTTTGAGATGCTCGTTCAGGTGGTTGATCCTCTCGGTAAGAAGCGCCACCTGCACCTCGGGGGAACCGGTATCGCCCTCGTGGCGGCCATAGGTTTGGATAATTTCAGCCTTTGTCATGATTTCTTTCTCCTTTCACTTGATCGCCATGAACGAAGCAAAGCGTCGGAGTGTCGCCAGACTGCGTCCATGGTTCAAAACAGCGTCTTTCATTGTAGCACGGCACATTGCTTTTGTAAACGTATACGGGGATTTTTTTTCCTGCGCGGTCTATTATTCCCCGAAGTCGTCCGCTTTATGGCAAACCAAAGTAGTCTTTTGCCTGACGGACATCGCGGCTGATCTGCTCCCTGAGCGCCTGAACGCCGCCGAACCTGATTTCTGGGCGCATGTATTTGAGAAATTTCACACAAAGCTTCTGCCCGTACAAATCCTGCGTGGTGTTTAGCAAGTGGGCTTCCAGAGTAATGCCCCCCTCAGGCAGCGTGGGATGGCGGCCAAGGTTTACCACGGCTGGGAACACGCCCTTTTTCGTTTTGACCCGGGCCACATAAATGCCAAATGCCGGCAGCGCCTTGTGTTTGGGGATGGACACGTTGGCCGTGGGGAAGCCCAGATTCCTGCCCATGCCCTTTCCCGGCTCCACACGCCCGGTGACGGCGTAGGGCTGCTCCAGCAGCTTGCAGGCCATTTCCACATTGCCCTGTTCCAGCAGGCCGCGCACGCGGGAGGAGGAGACGGTTTGGCCATCCACCTGGACCGGGGAAACGACATGTACGTCAAAGCCCAGCATTTTCCCCATCTTTTTGAGCAGCTTGGCGTCGCCTTCGCCCCCCATGCCAAAGGTATAGTTGAAACCAACCACCACATGGCGGGGGTTGAAGCTGTTCGCCAGATGCTCGACAAACAATTGGGGAGGCATATGCATCACGCTGCGGTCAAACGGCAGCGCCACCAAGGCATCCGCCTTCAGCCTGGCCATGCGCACAGCCCGCTCGGGCACGGTGGAAAGCATGGGCGGAACAGCATCCGGCTTTATCAGCGCCAGGGGGTGCCGCAAAAAAGTGCACACAACCACAGGAAGCCCTTCAAGGCCCCCCCACTCCCTGGCGGTGCGCAAAAGCCACGCATGGCCCGTATGAACGCCATCAAACATGCCCAGCACCAGAACGCAGGGCCCAACGATGGCATCATCCGTAAATAGAAGGCGCATAGGATTCCTCCAAAGCCGTTATGTAAATGAAACAGGAGAACGAAATCGTCAGCCTACCATGGCACGAAAGGCCAAGGATTTCCCCTTCCGCTGGGCAATGCCCATAAAAGCGCCGTCAGCATAAAGCCGCAGGACCGTGTTTTCCTCCGCATCCAAAAGGTTTGGAAAGGCGGAGAGGCCCATTGGGCCGCCGTTACGGCAGATATTTGCCAATTCCCTTGGCACGTCGCCCCGTGGAAGATGTTCGAGCGGATAATCCATGGGGAGAAGGCAATCCAGCAGATGTCCATCGGCCGCGGCCAATTGCAACTCTTCCAGCGTAAAGGCGGTATCCAGGGAAAAAATGCCGCTTTGCGTTCGCAAAAGAAACCGCATATGGGCCGGACAGCCCACAGCATTGCCTATGTCATGGCACAGGGTGCGCACATACGTACCTTTGCCGCAGCGTATATGCAGCATCATACCGTGGTTATCCATCGTATGGCAAAGCGATATGTCCTCCACCAGGATACGGCGGGGCTCCGCCTCTACCATTTCGCCCTTGCGGGCCAGCTCGTACAGCCTTTTGCCATCCCGCTTGATGGCGGAATAGCTGGGCGGTGCCTGCCAAATTTCCCCGGTGAACCTATGTAGAACAGACTGAACATCCGCCTGGGAGGGATACTTTTCGCCCTGCTCCGTAACGCGGCCCTGGGCATCCTGGGTATCGGTAGCCGTGCCGAAAGCAATTTCCGCCACATAGGACTTGCGCTTGTCCACCAGATAATCAAACAGCCGCGCCGCCTTCCCCACCATGACCGGGAGGATGCCTGCCGCCTGCGGGTCGAGCGTGCCGGCATGCCCTGCCTTCTCCCCGCCTGTCAGCCGGCGCACAGCGCCAACCACCTGGCTGGAGGTCATGCCGGGGGGCTTCAAGACATTAAAAAAACCGTTCATGGTTTTCCTTCCAGCAAGCATTTTTCCATGGCTGAAACCATGATTTCCGCGGCTTCCGCAAGCTTTGCGTTCATGGTGCAGCCTGACGCCAGCGCGTGGCCGCCCCCGCCGAAACGGGCCGCCAGCATGGCCACATTGCAGCCTTCCACGGCGCGGAGGCTGAACTTGGTGCCCCCGTCCACCTCCCTGGCCAGGAAGGTCATTCTGACGCCGGTGATATCAATGCCGTAGTTGACGATGGCTTCCGCATGCTCGGGCCTGGCGCCGCAAGCGTCAAGATCAGCCTGGCTCAGCAGCATGCCCGTAATCTCCCCGTCGTGATAAAAGGCTAGGGTGGACAGCGCACGGGCCAGCACCATCACCTGTTCGCGGCTGCGTTCCCGAAAGAGGGCACGGTTGAGCTTTGCGATGGGCAGGCCGCAGGCCATCAATTCGCCCATGACCAAAAAAGCGTCGGAGGTGGTGTTGTCAAAACTAAAATTGCCCGTATCCGTAGCGATGCCGGTATACAGGCAGGTGGCGATGTCCGTATCCAGACTCACGCCCAGGCTATGGATCAGCTCATAGATGAGCACGCCTGTGGCACTGGCCTGCGCCGATACCACATTGATGTCCGCATAGCCCGGATTGGTGCCGTGGTGGTCAATTTGCACCGTGCGCCTTGTGGCAAAGAAAAGCGGGGCGCAATCACCCAGGCGGTGGCGGTCGGACACGTCCACGGCAATGGCCAGATCAAAGCTTTTGCCCTTGAGCTGAGCAGGCTTGCGTATATCGGCCGCGCCTGAAAGAAACATCAGCACCTGCGGCACCTCGTCGGCGCAAACAACTTCCGCCTGCTTGCCCATTTTGATCAGCGCGCCCCGCAGTGCCAGGGCGCTGCCGATGGTATCGCCATCGGGGGACACATGGGCGCACAGCAATATGCACTCGGCCCTGCGGATGGAGGCCAGCAGATTTTCCGGGAAGCTATTCATCTGCGTCGGACGGTTCTTCCTCATCGGTATCGTTTCCTTCCGATTCCTTTGCGCGTACCTGGTTGAGCACATCCGCGATATGTACGCCGTAGGCGATATTCTGATCATGCTGGAAGATGATCTCCGGCGTGTAGCGGATGACCATTTTGTGGCCCAACTCCCGGCGCACAAAGCCTGCCGCGCCTTTGAGCGCCGCCATGACGCCCGCGGCCTTCTCCTCCTCCAGGATGCTTACGTAAATCTTGGCATAGCGCAAATCTCTGGTCACTTCAGCTCTTGTAATACTGAACGTTCCGGAAATTCTGGGATCATTGAGCTGGCTGCGGATGATCTGGTCCACCTCACGGCGTACCTGATCGGAGATGCGGTCGCTTCGATGAAAACTCACTTGGATTCCTTACCTTTCTGGGGTCGTGACGGATGATGGGATTTGAGGCTTCGGCCCTCATCCGGCGCTGCGCGCCGCCTTCCCCACAAGGGGGAAGGCGGGACAAAGGGCCGTAGTCCTCCGGGGAGCGACGAGGGGCCGTACAAAGCTCGCGGAAATGACGAAGTCATTTCCGCGAAAGCTTTAGCGCACCACTTCTTCCTGCATGAAGCACTCGATGATGTCGCCTTCCTTGACATCGTTGTAGGCTTCCAGGCCGATACCGCACTCGTAGCCGGAGGCCACTTCCTTCGCGTCGTCCTTGAAGCGCTTCAGGGAAGCCAGCTTGCCCTCGAATACAACAACGTGGTCACGCAAAAGCCGTACCGATGCATTGCGCTGCATCTTGCCGTCCTGCACATAGCAGCCGGCCACCGTGCCGACACCTGTAACCTTGAAGACGGTTCGCACCTCGGCGTGGCCCAGCATGACTTCCTTGAACTGGGGTGCCAGCAGCCCCTTCATGGCCTTTTCGATATCCTCGATGGCCTGGTATATGATGCGATACAGGCGGATGTCGATTTCCTCACGCTCGGCCTGATCCCTGGCGCTGTTGTCCGGGCGGATGTTGAAGCCGATGATAATGGCATCGAAAGCGGAGGCCAGGTTCACATCGTCCCTGGTGATGGCACCAACGCCGCTGTGCAGTACGCGGACCTTCACCTCGTCGTTGGACAGCTTTTCCAGCGCCTGCTTCACCGCTTCCACGGAGCCCTGGACGTCGGCCTTGATGATGATATTGAGATGTGTCATCTTGCCGGCGTCGATCTTGGAGAAGAGATTGTCCAAGGTAACCTTGGCGCTGGTGCTGATACGTGCCGCCTTTACCTTTTCGCGCCGCTCCTCGGCTACCTGGCGGCTAAGGTGGTCATCGCCCACGGCCATCATATCATCACCGGCCAAAGGCACTTCGTTGAATCCGGAAACCTCCACAGGGACGGAGGGCCCGGCCTCTTCCACCCGCTCGCCGCGGTCGCCCACCATTGCCCGGACACGGCCGGAGGCCATGCCGGCCACGATGTTGTCGCCGATGCGCAGTGTACCGTTTTGCACAAGAACCGTAGCCACGGGGCCGCGGGATTTATCCAGCTTGGCCTCGATGATGACGCCGCGGGCTAGACGGTCGGGATTGGCGCGCAGCTGCTGTACATCCGCCACAAGCAGTATCATTTCAAGCAACTGCTCCACGCCCTGGCCGGTGACGGCGCTGACGGGAACCATAATGGTTTCGCCGCCCCACTCCTCGGCCACCAGCTCGTAAGCGGTCAGGTCCTGCTTCACACGCTCGGGGTCGGCACCGGGCTTATCCATCTTGTTAATGGCGATAATGATGGGTACATTCGCCGCCTTGGCATGGTTGATGGCTTCCACCGTTTGGGGCATAACGCCGTCGTCGGCGGCCACCACCAGCACGGCGATGTCCGTGGCCTGGGCGCCCCTGGCGCGCATGGCGGTGAATGCCTCATGGCCCGGCGTATCCAGGAAGGTGATTTGACGCCCTTCCAAATCCACCGTATACGCGCCGATATGCTGTGTGATGCCGCCGGCTTCGCCCGCGGTAACCCGGGTTTTCCGGATATAATCCAGCAGGGATGTCTTGCCGTGATCCACGTGGCCCATGATGGTGATAACGGGCGGCCGCGCGGTCAGGTCTTCATCCGTATCCTCAAAGTCTTCGTCGGACAGGTAATCCTCCGCCGTCTTGTCCAGCTTCTTTTCCAGCTCTACGCCAAACTCAGTGCAAACCAGGGCGGCGGTATCAAAGTCCAGCTCGCTGTTGATATTGGCCATGATGCCCAGCAGCAAAAGCTTTTTGAGAATGTCACCCGCAGGCTTGCCGACGCGCTCGGTCAAATCCTTAACGGTGATGGCTTCGGCGGTCATGTAGGCCTTTTCGATTTTGATGGGGGCCATCATCTGCTGGGCGGAGAGCTTCTTGCCCCGCTTGCGGCCGCCGCGCATTACATCGTCGTCATAGCCGGAGAAGTTTTCCTTCACCATTTGCTTGCGGGACTTGACCGCTCGCTCGGGATCGTGCTGACGCACATAATTCTTTTTGTTGGGGTCATAATTGGATACCCGTTCCTTTTCCATGACAGGCGTCAGCTCAGGCGCCTTGGGGCGGCCAAACCCGCCGCCGCCGGGACGGGGACCCATGCCGGGACGCGGTGCGCCAAACCCGCCCTGGGGACGGGGCGCGCCAAAGCCGCCTGGGGGACGCGGTGCGCCAAACCCGCCCTGGGGACGCGGTGCGCCGGGACCCATGGGCGCGCCGCCGGCGGGACGGCCATAGGGGCCTTGGCCCGACGGGGCAGGATACGCGGGGCGGCCATAGGGGCCCTGGCCCGCAGGTGCAGGATTCGCAGGACGGCCATAGGGGCCTTGGCCCGACGGAGCAGGATACGCAGGGCGGCCATAGGGGCCCTGGCCTGCGGGTGCGGGGTTGGCGGGACGGCCATAGGGGCCCTGGCCCGCCGGAGCAGGGTTCGCCGGGCGGCCATAAGGCGGCCTTGGCGCACCGCCGGGAACCGGCGCCTGGGGTGCGGCTGTCTGGGCACCGGGGGCCGGCTGGCCCATGGGCCGGGGCGCCGGCTGCACAGGCATGGCAGGCCGGGGCGGCCTGAGCGCAGGCTGAGCCTGGGGCCGGGGTGCCACCATGGGAGCCGCGGGCCTCGCGGTCATGGGAGCCGGAGCGGCGGCCGGCGCAGGCGCCACCTCGGGCGCGGCTTGCACAGGCGTGGCCTTTGGCACAGGCGTTTCCGCCTGTTCCGCCGCCACAGGTGCGGCCTTCTCCGGCGTTTTTTCTACATCGGGCTCTTTTTCCAAAACCGGTGTTTTCTCCAGAACCGGCTCCTTTACAGGGGCCGGCGCTTCCGCAACCGGAGGTGCAGGGGGAGCCACCGGCGTCTGCGCCTTCAGAATCTTTTCCGGGACGGGCGGAGCGGCCTCCGCCTGCGCTGCAAGAGCGGCGGCTTCTTCCTCATCCGGCATAGTCCATGCCTTGGTATGCTGCTCCGCCAGCTTCTGCTGTTCTTCCAGCTTCTCCTGGGCGCGCCGCTGCTCTTCCTCCCGGATAAATTGATTCTCCAGCTTGCGAAACGCTTGCAAGAGGCCTTCCGCCGAACGCTTGACGCGCGTGGCTTCCTCCAAAACGCCGCCCGCGTCCTTGGAAAGCTCCTTGGTGGCATCCTTGAGTTTGACTTTGGTCATGAAACGCTTGCACCCCCGCATTTAATCCATACAAGAAAGTAAGAAACCATAAACCATAAATCCTTGAAAATCAGCTGTCTTCCACGCTGTCTCCCGCGCACTCGAGCACCTTTGCCGCAAGTCCGCCAGATACCAATGCCAACGCCATCCGGCCCGGTTTGCCCACCGCTTTTTGAAGCATCTCCGGCGGGAACCTTACAAGGGGAACCCTGTGGTGGGCGCATGCATCCGTAAACCGCTTGACGGCGTTTTCCGATGCGGCGCTGTCCAGCAGGACCACCGCCGCCTTCCCCGCCCGGACGGCCTGGACGCAGGCGCCTTCGCCGGTTACGGCCTGCCCCGCCCGGGCCGCCAGGCCGATATACCCTGCCATCCTGTTAAAATCAGGCAGCGATGACGTCATGATGTTTCTTCCTCCGGCTCCGGAGGCGCTGGCGGCAGGTTATCCAGCATGGTGCGCAGCTGCGCCACAACCTCATCCTCCAGCTTATGCTCCAGCGCCCTGTCCAACTGCTTTTGCCTGATGGCCTTTGAAAGGCAGGCCTGGCTGCGGCACACATAGGCGCCCCGGCCTGGCAGCTTGCCCGAAGGGTCCAGGGCGATTTCCCCGGTGGGCCGCTTCACAACCCGGATGAGCTCTTTTTTCGGCTTCATCTCGCGGCAGCCCACGCACATGCGCAAAGGGATCTTCCGAGGCTTCATGGCACCGCTCCTTTGTTACAGGGTGTCGTCGTCCAGGGGCTCGAGAGCCTCCTCCTCGTAGGGAGGCGGCAACTCCTCCACAGGCAGGGCCATCAGCTCGGCCGCCTGGGACTGGGACTTGATGTCGATCTTCCAGCCGGTCAGCTTGGCGGCCAGGCGGGCGTTCTGCCCCTCGCGGCCGATGGCCAGGCTCAGTTGGTTGTCGCCTACGATGACACGGGCAATCTTGTCGCGTTCGCTCAGG
>JAEWNM010000001.1 GCA_023392755.1 Bacillota bacterium | reverse complement strand
CCAGCCGGGGACAAGCCTGCCTATGCCCGCCCCACCGGAGCAAGGCCCGCCGGGGACAAGCCCGCCTATGCCCGCCCAGCGGGGGCACGGCCGGCCGGGGACAAGCCCGCCTATGCCCGCCCCGCCGGAGCAAGGCCGACCGGGGACAAGCCTGCTTACGGCCGGCCCGATGCAAAAAAGACCGCATACGGAAAGCCGCCCCTGCGTACGCGCAAGGGGCCGGGAGAAACGAACACCCCTAAGCGCTTCCGCCCCGCAGAGGGTGAAGCCCCCATCCCCGTGACCATGACATTGGACGCCAGGCGGCTGGTCCTTAACGTACTGCAGGATGTGCATAGGGATGGTGCATACGCTTCCCTTGCATTGGATAAAAGGCTAAAGGAAAGCCGCCTCTCCGCCCAGGATAAACGTCTTGCAGCCAATATCGTGTACGGTACGCTGGAAAACCGCATACGCATCGATTTCGCCCTTGACAGCCTGCTGTCAAAAACGGATGTGGACCCCCTCATCAGGGATGTTCTGCGCATGAGCGCCTATCAGATTCTCTTTCTGGACAAGGTGCCCGACAGCGCGGCGGTAAACGAGGGCGTGAAGCTGTGCAAGGAAGCCGGTATGGAGCCTCTTTCGGGCTTTGTCAACGGCGTTTTGCGCAACCTTGCCCGTCAGAAAGAAAATCTCCCATGGCCCGGGCGGGAAGAAAACGAGGCCAAATATCTATCAGTCATGCATTCCGTGCCGGAATGGCTGGTGGAGCGGCTGATACAGGCGTATGGCACGGAAATGGCGGAAAGCATATGCTCCCACCGAACGCCGCAGCATTTCACCCCCGTGCGGTTTAACCGTATGATGCTCACAGACGATAGCTTTGAGCAGCTTCTTGCCCGCAAGGTCTGGACAGCGGAAAAGGGGCAGGTCCCCCATGTTTGGCGTATTGGCGGCGCGGTGAACATCGGCGGCGACACCGACTACCGCAAGGGATTGTTCTCCATTCAGGGGGAAAGCAGCGTATTGGCGGCGGAGGCCGTGGGCGTTAAGCGGGGTATGCAGGTATTGGATGCCTGCGCTGCGCCAGGCGGCAAGGCGGCGCTGATGGCCGAGCTCATGGACGGCACCGGCCGCGTGCACGCCTGGGACATACACGAGCACCGGGTGGCTCTCATACAGGCGGTGGCCAAGCGGCTGCATCTGGAAAACCTGCGTCCCATGGTTCGGGACGCGGCCCAGTACAGGGATGAGCTTTTGGAAACGTTTGACGCCGTGCTTTTGGACGCACCCTGCTCCGGCATTGGCGTTATGCTGGAAAAGCCGGATGTGAAGTACAGGCAGTCGCCCGATGGGGTGGCGGCGCTTGCACAGACACAAAAAAAGCTGCTGGACGTATGCTGCTCCTATGTAAAAAAGGGGGGCGTGCTGGTATACGCCACCTGCTCCATACTGCCTGAGGAGAACACTGACCAAATAGCCGCGTTCCTTGCGTGCCATCCGGAGTTCGAGCTCGCTCCCCTGCCGGATACGGTTCCGGATACATTCAAAAAGCTGTACGGCGAACGGGGCATGCAGCTTTTCGCCCACAGGGACGGGCTGGAAGGATTTTTTATCGCAAGGCTTCACAAGAAAGGGAACTGAACGTGGAAAACCCGCAATTGCTGGGCTTTTTGCCTGAGGAGCTTGCCGCTCTTTTCAAGGAGCAGGGGCAGCCCGCCTTTAGGGCGGAGCAGGTGTTTGCCTGGCTGCACCGGGGCGCTGACTATGGGGAGATGACTAACCTGCCCAAATCCCTGCGGGATTGGCTTGTCAAAAACACGGTCGCCCAACCGGTTTCTATTTTGCAAACGCATGTATCCCGGCTGGACGGCACGGTGAAGTTTCTGTTTGGTTTGACCGACGGCAACTGTGTGGAAGGCGTGCTGATGAGCTACCACCACGGCCACACCCTTTGCATTTCCACCCAGGTGGGCTGCCGCATGGGCTGCGCCTTTTGCGCCAGCACCATCGGCGGATGCGTGCGGAGCCTTGGCGCGGCGGAAATGCTGGGGCAGGTCCAATGTGCCAACCGCCATTTGAACGGCGAGGGCCGGGTGCACAACATCGTGTTGATGGGCAGCGGCGAACCGCTGGACAACTATGACAGCGTGATGCGCTTTTTCCGGCTGGTAAACCATGAAAAGGGTTTGAATATCAGCCTTCGCAGCGTCTCCCTAAGCACCTGCGGCCTGGCGGATAAAATACGGGAGCTGGCGGAGGAAGGATTTCCCGTAACGCTTTCCGTTTCCCTTCACGCACCCAATGATGAAATCCGCCAGCGTACGATGCCCGTGGCAAAAGCCTGGCCCATGGACGCGCTGCTTTCCGCCTGCCGCTATTATATTGAAAAGACAGGCAGAAGGGTGATCTTCGAATATGCTTTGATCGATGGCGTCAACGCCGAGCCCAGCCACGCGGAACAATTGGCGCAAAGGCTTCGCGGCATGCAGTGCCATGTAAACGTAATCCCGCTGAATACTGTGGAGGAGCGGGATTTGAAGGGCGTAACGGAAGCGAAGATCGAGGCTTTCTTACAGACGCTTGCCCGCAAACACATCTCCGCCACGCGCCGGAGGGAAATGGGCGATGATATACAAGGTGCCTGCGGCCAGCTGCGCAGGAAAACGCTGAACATAGGATGAATGTTATCCAATACCAAGGAGGGATACCATGATCGTGGCAGCCAGGACCCACGCCGGATGGGTGCGCCCAAACAATCAGGATACGCTGCTTTTATGCGGCAGGCTGTACGGCGTCGCTGACGGCATGGGCGGCCACAACGGCGGCGAAGTGGCCAGCACCGGGGCCGCGGCGGTAATAGGCGATATGCTTTCAGGCCTTGAGCCCAGCGAAAAGTGGCTGGAAACAGGCATCCAGGCAGCCAACCGCAGGCTCTTCGAGCAGCAATCCCAGGACGCGGCCCTTGCCGGCATGGGCACCACGGTCACGGTGCTGTGGGAAGGCGAGGACGAGGTGTTTATCGGCCATGTGGGCGACAGCCGCGCATATTTATTGCGGGACGGCGTATTTGCCCAAGTCACACAGGATCACTCCGTGGTGGCGGAAATGATGCGCCAGGGCATACTCACCAAGGAAAAGGCCAAAAAACACCCCTATCGCAACGTGATTACAAGGGCTGTCGGCACCGCGGCGGGCATTGATGTGGATGTGCACTGCCGTGATAAAAAGCCAGGCGACATATGGCTCATCTGCTCAGACGGGCTGTATGGCATGGTGGAAGAATCGGAGATTGAAAGTGCTGTAAAATCGCTCCCACTGGAGGAAGCGGCGGAGCGGCTGATGCAGATGGCGCTGGATAACGGCGGGCGGGACAATGTTTCCCTTGTGCTGCTGAAGGTAACGGAGGTGGCGCAATGACCGGGCGTGTGATTGCACAGCGGTATCAGATTCTGGATACCATCGGCAAGGGCGGTATGGCCATCGTCTACCGGGCCATTGATACCCGTACGGGCCACAGCGTGGCTATCAAGGTGCTCAGGCCGGAGTTCAGCCAGGATGAGGAATTCCTGAACCGTTTTCAGCGGGAAGCCGAGGCGGCAAGCAAGGTTTCCCACCACAATATTGTCAACCTGCTGGACGTGGGGATGGACGGAGACAGCCGCTATCTGGTGATGGAGTATGTGCAGGGCAAAACTCTTAAAGAAGTCATCCGCCAAAAGGGCAAGCTCCCCTATGCCACCGCGGTTCAGATCGCCATACGCATACTGTCCGCCTTGCAGCACACCCACAGGAACGGCATTATCCACCGGGATATCAAGCCGCAAAACATACTGGTGCAATCGGAAGGCCACATCAAGGTGGCGGATTTTGGCATCGCGCGCATGGCAGACAGTTCCACCTTGACCAAGGGCGACAGTGTGATGGGCTCCGTGCACTATTTTTCACCGGAGCAGGCGGCGGGTGAAAACGTAGCCGAAACCAGCGACATCTACAGTGTGGGCGTTGTTATGTATGAAATGCTCACCGGACAGGTGCCCTTTGACGGCGACAGTCCCGTGGCCGTAGCCATGCAGCATTTGCACAACATGCCCAAGCCCGTATCGGATTTGAGCCCAGAAGTGCCCGCCGCCGTGGCCCATGTGGTAATGGTGGCCATGGAAAAGGAACCCAAATACCGCTACCAGAGCGCGCTGGAAATGGCCACTGATTTGAAAAAGGCGCTGGAGGGAAAAGCGGAGACGCCAGACCAAAAGGGAAACAGCCTGCCGTTTCCGCCAATCAGCAGCCAAGGCACAGGCCCTGTCAAAACCGTGCGCAGCGATACGGCCCGCCGGCGCAACACGCTGCAGCAGCAGGCCAGAATGCGTTTGCGGGTACGAAAGGCACTGCGCTGGAGCCTTACCATTCTGATGGCCGGCCTTGTGTTTTTCGGCCTGTACCTGGGCGGCAAGGAAATATACAGCAGTCTGAGCTCCGGCACCCGCGCCCCCGACGTGGTAGGGCAGGATGAGCAGACGGCCATCCGGCTGAGCGAACGGGCTGGTCTTAAGACGGAGATACTGTATATCCACCACGCCACCATTCCCAGCAGCATCGTCATTTTGCAAACGCCGGAATACGATACGGACATGCGCAAGGGCGAAACAATTGTGCTGCATATATCCAACGGCCCCGATCCCAACGTACGGCTGATGCCCAGCGTTAAGGGCATGCTTTCCGGCAACGCGGTGCTAAGCCTGCAGGGCCTGGGGCTGGCCATGGTGGTTACCGAAAAGACGATATCCACTGAGCCCGTAAACACCATCCTCACTCAAATACCGGCGGCAAACGAGCCTTACAGCGCCGGGGATACGGTGCAGGTGACTGTATCCGGCGGAAGTGCCATCGTACCGGAGCTGGATGGCATGACGCCGGAGGAAGCCCAGACCGCGCTTGCGCAAAACGGCCTGATACCCGGTGATGTGCAGACGGAGGAGGTGGCCGACAGCGCGCTGGACGGGAAGATCGTCGGCCAGCAGCCAAGCGGAAATGTACAGGTGATGCCTGGCACGGCGGTAAGCTACACCGTGGCGGAGTCGGAAGGGCGGCGTCACAGGGCGACCATATCACTCACCATCCCTAAAACCACCTCGGGCGTTCGCGTACAGGTAACGCTTGTTGACTTAAACGGCGTGGAGACAGAAAAATACGCGGCTGTTCACGCCGCTGACAGCGACCCCAATCCCAAAATTGAGCTGTACAGTGACATGCCTGGCGTCATGACCTACAAGGTGTATTTTGACGGCATCTTTAAGTATGAAGAAACCGTAACGCTCAATTAGGAGGCTGATTTTTCTTCATGGAGGGCAGGATCGTTCAGGGGCTTGGCGGGTTGTATACCGTGCGGGACGCGGAGGGGATTGAATACGTGCTCCGGGCCAAGGGCAAGTTCCGCCGCATGAAGATGACCCCCCTGGTGGGCGACCATGTGGTCTTTTTGCCCGGTACGGGTGATGAGCACGGCTGGGTGGAGGATATTCTGCCCCGTATATCGGTGAGCCTTCGGCCCCCGGCAGCCAATGTACAGCTTTTGATCATTGTGGTAGCCCCTGTGCCCGCGCCGGACCTGATGCTGGTAGACCGGATGCTGGTAGGCGCGCGTCAGCAGCATATGGAAGTGCTGCTGACATTTAACAAACAGGAACTGGACCCCGAGCTATCCAAGCAGCTGGCTGCGGAATATGAAAAAGCTGATATTGCCTATTTGCCGGTGAGCGCCATTGAGGCCGAAGGGATCGATGCGCTTAGGGAGCAAATGGGGGGAAAGCTATGCTGCCTTGCAGGGCAATCCGGGGTGGGAAAAAGCACACTTCTTAATACGCTTTTCGGGCTGGACCTTAAGACGGGCGAAATCAGCCGGCGTATCGAACGCGGGCGCCATACCACCCGCCATGCGGAGCTTTTGGAAAAGGATGGCCTGGCCGTTTTGGACACGCCGGGCTTTAGCCTGTGGGAAATGGCGGAGCCTATGGACCCCGTGCTCTTGCAGGAGTTTTATCCGGAGTTTATTCCCTATCAGAATCAATGCAAGTTCTCACCCTGCTATCACCATACCGAGCCCGGATGCCGGGTGCTTGCGGCGGTGAGCAGCGGAGAGCTTAACAGGGAGCGGATCGCAAGGTACCACGCGCTGCTTTGCGAGTGGAAACAATCGTGGAGGGAACGGTATGATTAAAATTGCCCCGTCGGTTCTGGCGGCAAATGTGCTTAACATGGGCCAGGATGTGCGCCGCATGGTGGATGCCGGATGCGACTGGCTGCATGTGGATATTATGGACGGAAACTTTGTGCCCAACCTGTCCTACGGGCCCGCGCTGGTTTCGGCGCTTAAAAAAGAAGTTTCGCTGATGCTGGATGTGCACCTGATGGTGATGTATCCGGAACGCTTTATCAAGACGTTTGCAAATGCGGGAGCCGGCATACTGACGGTGCACGAAGAAACATCCTGCCCCCTTCCGTCACTGCTTGACACCATTCACCGCCTTGGCCTTTTGGCCGGCGTATCCATCAAACCCGCCACGCCCGCAAAAAGCCTGAAGCCGTATCTGTCCATGATGGACCTGGCGCTGGTGATGACGGTTGAGCCCGGCTATGGCGGGCAGGCCTTTATGCCGCAAATGATGCAAAAAATATGCGATCTTCGGGATATGGGCTTTGACGGCATCATCGAGGTGGATGGGGGCGTTGGGCCAAAAAACGCCGGGCTTCTGATCCAAAGCGGCGCCACGGCGCTGGTGATGGGCACGGCGTTGTTTACGGCCCCGGACCCCGGGCAGATTATAAGGGATATACGTGCCCTTGAAAAAGCCCATGGATAATCATGGCCGGGCAAGCAACGGCATATCCTGCTGCTTTACCGGGCACCGGCCGGAGCACCTGCCCTGGGGCCGCGATGAAACGCGCAAAGACTGCACGGATTACTATCTGCGGCTGTGCAGGGCAACGGAATCGCTGATTGATATGGGCTGCCGTGTCTTTTACTGCGGCATGGCCCAGGGTGTTGACACCATGGCCTGCCAGATCGTGCTGGGCCTTAGGGAAGCCAGGCCGGAGCTTAGCCTGAAGCTTATCGCCGTATGCCCCCACGCGGGGCAGGCGGCATTCTGGAGCGCCGGCGACAGGCATCTGTACAGCCTTCTTTTGAGCCTGGCCGACGAAGTGGTGACATTGCAGCCGGCCTATACCCCCGCCTGTTTCCATCGGCGCAACAGGTACATGGTGGACAGATGCGATTATGTGATCGCCGGATATGACGGCATAACAAAAGGCGGGACAGCCTCAACGGTCAACTACGCCAAACGGCTGGGCAAGCATATCCTTCTTGTGCCGCCCGCATAAAAGCGCCATCATTCTGCCATGATACCCTTGAAAGAGGGGATGGAAAATGACAGATCAGCGCTTTTCGCAGGGACAGGCAACGCCGGAAGGGGCGCATAAGGAAAAAAGCCGCGGGCGCATGCTGTTAACGCCACCGGCCAAAAAACTGCGCATGAGCCGCAGGAAAGTGGAACACTGACAGACGCTAGAAAGCCGCGGGATAAACGAAAGCGGCGGGATGCGTCTTTTTTTCATGCGCATGTGCAGACGGTATGGAAGGTGAAGGGAATGACGGGCAAAAGAGCGGCGGACAAGAGCAGGGCCGTAGACAAAAAAATTCAAAGCATCAATGAAAAGCACAAGGCGGAGGAGCTTTCTGTTTCGCTGGATCAAAACATGGCCGTCATCAAGGGCCTGTTTGCGGATGTGGACATCCTGCGTATGAAGATTATACACAGCAATCAATTCAAAGAGCTGCGTTTCGGCATTGCCTTTTGTGACGGTGTGGTAAATGCCGCTTTCATCAATGACAATATCCTAAGGCCATTGATGGTTTCCAACAATGTCGTTCCCGGCCACATGCTGTTGGATACGCTTCAAAACCAGGTGATACAAATCGCCGAGGCGGAGCAGACGACGGATTTCATAAAGATCATTGAATCCATAAGCTATGGGGATACGGTGCTTTTTGCCGAAGGTGTTGACAAGGCGCTGATCCTCGACACAAAAAGCTTCACGACCCGTACCACCGCGGAGCCGGATAATGAAAAGATATTGAGCGGCCCGCGGGAGGGCTTCACCGAATCCATTATGCAAAACCTTTCCTTCATCCGCAGAAAAGTGCGCACCAACGAACTGAAAATGAGATTCGTCTCTGTTGGAAGAAGAACCCAGACCAGCATATGCGTATGCTACATAAAAGGCATTGCCAGCCAGGATATAGTGGATGAGGTTTTTCGACGCCTTGGTAAAATCGATATTGACGCCGTTCTGGACAGCAACTACATTACGGAACTGATACGGGACGATAAATGGGCCCTATTCCGCACGACGGGATACACAGAGCGGCCGGATGTGGCAGTGGGAAAGATGCTGGAGGGGCGCATCGCCATTTTTGTGGATGGCACCCCTGTGGTGATAACTGCCCCTTATCTTTTCATTGAAAATTTTCAAAGCAGTGAGGATTACTATCTGAGCTTTTACTACACCTCCTTTTCAAGGCTCCTGCGCATTGTGGGATTCCTTCTTACCATAGGTGTCCCGGGCATCTATATCGCCATTGTGGCTTTTCATCATGAAATGCTGCCTACTCCCCTGCTTATCAACATTACGGCTGAAAGGCAAAGCGTACCCTTCCCGGCAGCCCTGGAGTCTTTTATCATGCTGGTGGTTTTTGATATCCTGCGGGAAACGGGCATACGCATGCCCACCAACGTTGGCCAGGCTCTGAGCATTGTAGGCGCGCTGGTCATCGGGCAGGCGGCTGTGGAGGCCAAGCTGGTGGCCGCCCCCATGATTATAGTGGTAGCCACCACCGGCATTACCAACCTGCTGGTGCCCAAGCTGAACGCGCCGGTCATCTATCTGCGTTTTGTGGTTCTAACGCTTTCCTCCATCTTTGGCTTCTTCGGATTTGTGCTGGCAACATCCACTATGCTTATACACATACTCACCCTCACGTCCTTTGGCATACCCCAAGTCTCGCTGGGGGGAAGCTTCCAGTTCCAAGGCATGAAAGACGTGGCGATCCGTGCGCCCTGGTGGCTGATGCGCTTACGCTCCAGGAAGATGGCACAAGACATGACTCGTTTAAACTACAAGGACGGGGAAGGCAATGCGTAAAAAAAGCGGGCTTGCAGCCCTGTTTCTTATACTGCTTTTAACATTGAGCGGCTGCTGGAACTATAGGGGATTGAATGAAATAGCTATTGTCTCAGGCATGGCGGCGGACATGGACGAAGAGAGCGGCGGGTTCAGGATAACCTATGAAACGGTTGATTTATCAAGCAACGTACAGTCAAGCGGGCCTAAAACAAAGATGGTCGAGGCGAATGGGAAAACGATATTCGAGGCGGCAAGGAACGCGAAAAAGCGTCTGGAAAAAAGGCTTTACTTTGGAAATGTTCAAATCCTTGTGATCAGCGAGGAAATCGCCAGGAGCGGGCATCTTATGCATTTGATCGATTGGTTCACAAGGGATGCGGAGCTGCGGGAAACAGTGCACATCATTGTTTCACAAGAAAAAACGGCGGCGGAAATCATTAACGTAAAAGGAGTCAACAACGCCATAGCCTCACTTGAAGCGGGGCAAATTGTGTTGGATGACAATGCTTCGACTTCCTCTACCAGCAGCCTCGTGCTGTATCAGGTATACGATACGCTGAAAACCGAAGGGCTGTCGCTGACGCTGCCGGCCTTTCGCAAAGTCATCAATGATGAAGAGCCTACCAATGAAGTAAACGGCGTCGCCGTATTCAAGGGTGAAACCATGCTGGGATACCTTACGCCGGAGGATTCAAAATACTTTTTGTTTGTGATCGATGAGGTGGAAGGCGGCATTCTGACGCTGCCCGCAAAGGAAGGAGAAACAGACAATGTTTCGCTGGAAATCTCCAAAAACAAAACAAAGCGGTCCTTTTCCGTAGAAGACGGCAAATTGAAAATGACTGTTGATTCGGAGACAAGGGTTTATTTGGCCGAGATTGATGATGCGTTTGACGCTCTGGATGAGGATATGGTCACGTCCCTGGAAGCGGCGGCAGGCGCGAAACTGAAGCAGGGCATGGAGAGCGTGATCAAAAAAGTGCAAACGGAATACGGCTCCGATATCTTTGGGTTTGGAAATACAATCCGCAAAAAAGACAACAAGCTATGGAAATCGGTATCCGGCTACTGGGATGCGATGTTTCCCGAACTGGAGGTAGTGGTGAATGCCAAAATCAACATTGTAAACTCCTCCTATATCAAGGATACGGAGAAAGGAATTGCCAAGTGATCACCATCATTGTTGTTGTGCTCTTTTTAGCCATCATAGCCGCCGATTTCCTGCCAATGCGGAAAAGCACAGGGATAAAGGAAAAGATTTTATACGGTGCGCTGATGCTTATAAGCTTTGGTGTACTGATTCTATATACCTTTGATGCGCCAATACCATCCCCCACCACACCGATTGTGAAGCTGATAGACGCATTGTTTCCCCAACTGAATCAGTAAAACCCAAATGAGCGCCTTGAAAGGAAAGAGCCATGCGCAAGGAACCCATTACGTTAACCCAGGCGGTTTTGACAATCGTTCTGTTTATCTTTGGAAGCAGCGTAGTTGTGGGTGTGAGCGGCGAAGCGGGACAGGACTCATGGTTATCCCTTATACTTGCCGCCGCAATGTTCCTTCCGCTGTTTCTGATGTACGCCAGAATCATGAGGATATTCCCGCAAACAGACCTGTTTGATGTTCTGGAAATCTTGTTCGGTAAAATTTTCAGCAAAGTCTTCATTGCGCTCATTACATGGTACGCCCTTCACCTATGCTCCATTGTAGTGAGGAATTTCACGGAGTTCTTGCAAATAGTATCCATGCCGGAAACACCTCAGCTTCCCATGATGATTTCACTCGTTCTCGTAACGGCCTATTTGGCCGGCAGCGGTGAAAATATACTGGGCAAGTGGTCTATGATTATGTTCCCCATCGTCGCGCTGACAGTATTTTTGACCATCGCCATGGCTGTTACGGAATTGGATTTCACTCACCTGGAACCCGTCCTGGCACAGGGATGGCCCAATATAATGGCAGGCGCTCACCAAATACTGACATTTCCCTTGGCGGAAACGGTATTGTTCCTGTGCATCGCAGGCGCAGTGAGAAAAGATATCAGCCCCTACAAAATTTACGGATTTGCGGTGTTGATCGGCAGCTTTATTCTGATGCTGATCATACTGCGCAATATTATGGTTCTTGGAATACCTATGATCTCTGCCTCCTACTTCCCATCCTATACCACCGCCAGAATCCTGCACATCGGTGATTTTTTGTCCAGGATAGAAGGTTCCATCACCATGAATTTTCTGCTCTCCGGAATTGCAAAGATCACTCTTTGCCTGATAGCTGCCGCCAAAGGGATCGCCAAGCTGTTCGCGATCAAGGATTACAGGAAAATACTCATGCCGACCAGCATGCTGGCAGTCGCGCTGTGCGCCATAATTTACAAAAGCGCCATGGAAATGTTTGGATTCATTACATACTACCGGGTTTATGCGCTTCTTTTCCAGATAGCCATCCCGGCGGTGGTATGGATCGCAGGTGAAATTCACATAAGAATGTACGCAAAGAAACGCGCCGCCTGATCAAGCGTTCCACAAATCGTGAAAAGTGCCACATCACGTTGCTCGCAGCGAAGAATATATAGTTGTTATCATACAGTGCAAGTGATTTTAAGGCAGATTGATTTCCACGCGCACACAGCGGCCCAGGCATGTCACTTCATTGATTGCGCAGGTCTCCACAGCGTACTCCCTGTCATAGCTTTGCAAAAGAAGCTGAAAGTTTTCCAGCCTTTTGATCTTGCGCAGCATCCGCCTCCCCTTAACATCCACCAGCATAATGGCTCCGTCAACAGGGCTGGCGGCTGGCACGATGAGGACCTGGTCCCCCTGGCATATGCGGAAGCCCCGTAAACCATCATCCGGCACCAGGTAATAGTACACCTTATCGGGCGCGGCGTTTTCAATCTGTCCGTTCAATACGGGCAAAAGCTTGTGATCGATTTCCTTCATCACCGCATTGTACACAGGCACACGCTTCAAAACGCTGGTGAGGGCATCCAGCCAGATGGAGCCGGCAACGCCGTCCCCCGCGCTGGCGGCAGGCTCCTGCTCGCTTTTGGGCAGCCTTTCTACAGCAGCCTTTTTTGGAGCCGGTGAAACGGTATGCAAATCCACCGTTGCGGCAATGTCGTCCAGCGTGAAATCCGCCTCGGTCTGCTGCTTAAGCCCAATGCTCCTCAATATGCGCCGTGCCTGGTCGTCTGCAATGATGCGGGTGCCCGCCTCCACGTCTATAAGAAAGCTTTCCGCAACGCCGCACTTTTTGGCCACCTGCTTGTGGGTTAACCCCTGGCGCAGCCGCTCGGTTTTAATCAGATCACCCAACCGGCTCATGGTTTTCTCCTCCTTGACACATAAGTCGCTTACTCTGTTTCATGGGGCCAGCCCTTGAAACAAAGCCATATACCGGTATGTAGCCCATGGTAAGCCGCTTTTTGGCCGGTGCTTTGGCCCCTGCTGCCCAAGGGGCAACAGGCCGCTTCATCACGGTTAATCCCCCTTGCACAATGCAGCCGGGCTATGCCAGTATAGCACAATTTTGCAGCGCAAAAAAGCCCGGCGGCAGATGGTTTTCCGTTAAAAATCTGCATAGCCGCCTGCAAAAGCCTTTTCGGACCCTGGAAAGTATGTTATACTACGCAGTGTGTGTTTTTTCGCCAGAACTTTGAACCGGTAAGGAGGAAACAATTCGATGCAATACTCCAGAGAAGTAGAAGAAATGGTATGCGTCAAAAAGGGCCCCAACCATGGCCCTGCTCCCATCCCTGAAGAGGGTAAATGGGTACAAGCCAGGGAGATCAAGGATATTTCAGGCCTGACCCACGGCGTAGGCTGGTGCGCGCCCCAGCAGGGCGCCTGCAAGCTGACCCTGAACGTGAAGGACGGCGTTATCCAGGAAGCGCTGGTGGAAACACTGGGCTGCTCCGGCATGACCCACTCCGCCGCCATGGCCGCCGAGTTCCTCCCCGGCAAGACCGTGCTGGAAGCCCTCAATACCGACCTGGTGTGTGACGCCATCAACACCGCCATGCGGGAGCTGTTTCTTCAAATTGCCTATGGGCGTACGCAGTCCGCATTCTCCGAGGGCGGCCTGCCCATCGGCGCCGGCCTGGAAGACCTGGGCAAGGGCCTTCGCAGCCAGATCGGCACCATGTACGGCACGCTTTCAAAAGGCGTCCGCTACCTGGAAATGGCCGAAGGCTATGTTTTGAAGCTGGCTCTGGATGAAAATAAAGAAGTTATCGGCTACCAGTTCGTGCACCTGGGCAAGATGCTGGAAGCCATCAAGAAGGGCGTGGACCCCAAGGAAGCCTACGAAAAGAATGTGGGCACCTATGGCCGTTTCGCCGAAGCGAAGGAATACATCGATCCCCGCCACAAGTAAGAACGCGCAAGGATGAGGTGAGAAAGCAATGGCAACCTTTGAAGGATATGAAAGACGAATCGCGAAAATCGAAAAGGTGCTGGCCGAATACGGCTTTTCCTCCCTGGATGAAGTGAACGACATGCTGCTGAAAAAGGGCATCGATGTTGGCGCTATCGTTCGGGGCATTCAGCCCATCGCCTTTGAAAACGCCGTGTGGGCCTACACCCTGGGCGCCGGAATCGCCGTGAAGAAGGGCATCAAGACCGCCTCCCCCGCCGCTGAGGCCATCGGTCTTGGCTTGCAGGCTTTCTGCATCCCCGGCTCCGTGGCAGATCAGCGTGTCGTTGGCATCGGCCACGGCAACCTGGCCGCCATGCTGCTGAGGGAAGAAACCAAATGCTTCTGCTTCCTGGCCGGCCACGAGAGCTTTGCCGCCGCCGAAGGCGCCATCGGCATTGCCCGCACCGCCAACAAGGTACGCCGTGAGCCGCTGCGTGTGATTCTCAACGGCCTGGGCAAGGACGCCGCGTATGTAATCAGCCGCGTCAACGGCTTCACCTATGTGAAGACGCAGTATGATTATTACACGGGCGACTTGAAGGTGGAGAAGGAGACCGCATTCTCCAGCGGTGAAAAGGCCAAGGTTCGCGTGTACGGCGCCGATGATGTAAGCGAAGGCGTGGCCATCATGATCAAAGAGGGCGTGGATGTTTCCATTACCGGCAACTCCACCAACCCCACGAGATTCCAGCACCCCGTGGCCGGCACCTACAAAAAGTGGTCCGTTGAAAACAAAAAGGCATACTTCTCCGTGGCTTCCGGCGGCGGAACGGGCCGTACCCTGCACCCCGACAACATGGCCGCCGGCCCCGCCAGCTATGGCATGACCGACACCATGGGCCGCATGCATTCCGACGCGCAGTTTGCCGGCTCCTCCTCCGTGCCTGCCCACGTGGAAATGATGGGCCTGATCGGCATGGGCAACAACCCCATGGTGGGCGCCACCGTGGCCGTGGCCGTGGCGATTGAGGAAGCTTCCAAGTAAGAAAAACAGTCTAAAACCGGCACTTTTGAGACAGACTCAGGGGCTGAAGCGTGGTCACAAGCCCGATATAAATGGTAGACTGGCCGCAAATTGCTCACAGAAGCTGCACAAAAAGGAAGACTCCTGCTTTTCCGGCGTCAATCCGGATTGGCGGGAGTCTTTTTTGCTCATTGATCTGATGATACTTATTTATTTTGGGCCACTGTACCTCGCCCAGACAGCGTTTTTTTACCAGCTAAAGCAGCTTATGCTTAATGCGAATTCTCCAAATCCATTACTTTTTGAATATGTATCAATGCACTAACAAACTGAGTGGAAGCAATTTTCTGTTCTGAAAAATCTCCATCCCTTAAAAGAACCGAGGGAAAGTAGGGATACATTTTCTTATAGGCTTCTGTCAGGGACTCACTGCCAGATAGATTGTCCCTATTTAACCCCATGACCGTCCAAGGGCGTTTTCTTCCGCCCCCCTTTTCCACCTGCCGCATCCAGAAGCACGCCGGCTTTGGATACATCCGGTACCGTACAACTAGCCGAGTTGAAGCAGCACGGCCTTTTATCGCCCTTATGCAGTTTGGAGCAAGCCACATCCATTCTCTTTTGCCGCGTTGCAGGGCTATTGGTTGCGCGTATCCACCGAAGCCATTCCCATTTCGCCTTTGTGGTAATGGCACCCCACCTGCTTAAAAGGCCCGCATTGACGATGGCTTCCATCATATCATCCGGAATCTTTGGTTCAGCCCATACATCCATCGGTTCTATGCTGAAAGACGCTGCCTGGCCAATCGCCGCTCCCGCCCTTTCAACCAACTCGTCGCTTATATCAAGCCAATGGCTCCCTCTCCCGTCTGGCTCCAAGGGTGCCTGAAAGACGGCACCATTCATCGTCCCTTGTATCATCACCATGCCCCGGGAGGGCAGTCTTTCGCTTGCACTTAAGGGAATCCGTATAATCTTCCTCGATCCAAGCTGTGACAGAACCGCTTCAAAAACAATACACATACGCTTGCTCCTTTCATTCGTGTGACCTGCCCCAAAGCCCGTGCGCCCGGGAGGCGCGTATATCCGGCTGATCTATTTTCAGATTGGAGTATTTGGAGGCGGGAAGCAGCCACCGCCGCTTGCGTTTTCTATTATATCACGGACGGACCCGTTTTTTTGCTGGCCCGGTTCTAGGAGGGCAGGTCGATGCAAAAAACGGCAACGCAAGATACGCTTTCACCCAACATAAAGCAGCGGACCATTAGCTGTCCCGCCGCTTTTTTGGTTTGACCTGGGGAGCCAGGAATTCACATTTCCATTGGAAATGTGAATTCCGAAATCACTGGGCACCTGGTGCGTTACCGCCATGTGTCCAGAATCTTGATAAACCCTTCCAGAAAGCCCGGCAGGCGCACGTCCTGGGCGGCCACACAGTTCAATTTGGCCACCACCTTGCCATCCAGCAGCACCCGCACGGTGCCCAGCGTGTCGCCCTTGAGAACCGGCGCCTGAATGGATTCAGGCAGCTCCACCTCCATGGCCAACTGCTTTTCCTGCCCCACACGCAGCAGCATGGAAAGCCCGCCACCCAGCGCCGTATCCACCGTATCCCGGGAACCGCGCGTAACCTGCACCTGCTGGCCCAACAGGTCGCCTTCCCTGGCAATGACCACACGGCGATAGGTGGCAAAGCCGTAATCCATCATAGCCCTCGCCTCATCAAACCTGGCTTGGCTCTTGGGGTTGCCCAGCACCACAGCCACCAGGCGCATGCCGTTCTTTTCGGCTGTGGCACTGACGCAAAACTTGGCTTCATCGGTGGAACCTGTTTTGAAGCCGTCACAGCCCTCATAAAAGCGGACCAGACGGTTGGTGTTGGTCAGGTCGGTGATCCGCCCGCTTGGATGCTTGAGGGTATCGATCCAGACGCTGGCGTATTTGTGGTAAGCGGGATGCTTGCCTACCTCGCAGGAGAGGGCAGCCACATCCCTGGCGGTGGTGTATTGGCCATCCATTGGAAGGCCGGTGCAATTGACATAGCGGGTATTGGTCATTTGAAGTTCCGCAGCCCGGGCATTCATGCGGTCCACGAAAGCCTGCTCCGTGCCGGAGGCATGCTCTGCCAGGGCGATGGCGGCGTCGTTGGCGCTGGCCATAATGGCAGCCTGCAAAAGCGTCTCAAGAGGATAGACTGCTCCCCCATCCAGCAATGCCTGGCTGCCCTTGGCGGAGGCGGCGGCCTTGGATACCGTTACCTGATCCTCAAGGGTGATGGCACCGCTGTCGATATCCTCCAGCAGCAAAAGGGCCGTCATCAGCTTGGTGATGGAAGCCACCTGCCGCTTCTCATCGGCGTTTTTCTCAAAGATAATGGTGCCGGTGGATACCTCCGCCAGCACGGCGGAGGGTGATGCGAGGGAAACGGGTTCTCCCGCTTCCAGCGGCGCGGCCCCTGCCGCCGGTATGATGAGCAAAACGGCCGACAACGCCGCAAAGAAACGCAGCCCTTTTCCCATGATGTATCCCCTTCCCAAGTCAGCGGTATGCGTTCTTATCATGCCCTGATATGCCCGGGAAAAGGCATGGGATTTTTTGGATAAGCTATATATCCCCGACCACGGCGTCGATGAGCGCCCGGAAGGTATCCTTTACACGCTCGCCTGTTGCCATGACCTCCCCATGGTCAAGCGGCACATCGAAAACGCCCGCCGCCATGTTGGTAATACAGCTCAAGCCCAGCACACGCATGCCGCAGTGCCTGGCCACAATTGTTTCCGGCACGGTGGACATGCCAACGGCATCCGCACCCAGGATTCTGGCCATGCGTATTTCCGCAGGGGTTTCAAAGCACGGGCCGTTCATCCAGCAGTACACGCCCTTTTGAAGCTTAATGCCAAGCGCTTCGGCCTTTTGATGAGCGAGGGCGGCAAGGCTACGGTCATAGGCACAGGTCATGTCGGGAAAGCGCGGGCCAAATTCGTCAAGGTTTGGCCCGCGCAATGGATTGCGCCCCGAAAGGTTGATAAAATCGGTGATCTGCATCAGGTCTCCCGGCTGAAAATCAAGGTTCACGCCGCCGGCGGCGTTGGTGACGATCAGCGTTTTTACGCCAAGCAGCGACATTACCCGAACAGGCAATGTAACCTCCCCCAGATCATACCCTTCATAAGCGTGAAAGCGACCCTGCATCATACACACGCTTTTCCCGTGCAAAAGCCCCGAATGCCACACCCCCGCGTGGCCGGGCACCGTGGATTCAGGAAATCCGGGAATATCGGCGTAAGGCATGGATTTGGCGTTTTGAAGCGCTTTTGCGTACTCCCCCAGGCCGCTGCCAAGGATTATGCCGATTTCCGCACGCCCGCAGGCCTCCTCTATAACCCGCGCCGCCTCATGTATTTTTTTGAGCATGCCGCATCCTCCATATCACAAGATATCGCCCAGAAACGATTTTGCCGAAAAACGCTGGGGAAGATTGAAATATTCCGCAATGGTGGCGGCAATATCGGCATACGTATCCCGCACGCCCAGATCAACAAGCTTCTTCATGCCCTTATGCCAGCAAAGAATGGGTACATGCTCCCTGGTATGGTCGGTGCCGGGGAAGGTGGGGTCTACCCCATGGTCGCCGGTGATGACCAGCATGTCCTCCGGCCCCATAAGGGACATGATTTCGGGAAGCTTGCCGTCAAAGTATGAAAGCGCCTGGGCATAACCTATGGGATCGTTGCGGTGGCCGTAGATCATGTCCGTATCCACCAGGTTGGCAAACAAAAGCCCTGTAAAATCTTCCCGCAGGTACGAGAGCATCGCCTCTATGCAGGCAGGGTTCCCGGCGGCATGGTTGCTTTTGGTCAGACCCCTGTGGTTGAATATATCCTCGATTTTACCAACGCCAAGAACCTGCATTCCCGCCGCCTTCACCGCGTCCAGCAGCGTTTCGCCTGTGGGGTCAAGAGAAAAATCACGGCGTCTGGGGGTGCGCACAAAGCTCCCCGGCTCACCCGCAAAGGGCCTGGCAATGACGCGGCCAACAGCATGAACGCCAGACAAGATGCGGCGGGCCGTTTTGCATATCTCATACAGCTTTTCCGGCGGGCAGATAGATTCGTGGCAGGCGATTTGAAACACGCTGTCGGCCGATGTATACACGATGGGATAGCCGGTTTTCAAATGCGAGTCCCCCAGCTCCGCCAGGATTTCCGTGCCGGATGCGGGCTTGTTGCCAAGGGTCTTCGTGCCGATGGCCTTCTCAAAGGCATCCATCACCTCTTTGGGAAAGCCGCCGGGATAGGTGGGAAAGGGCTGCGTCAGCGTCAGGCCCGCCATTTCCCAGTGGCCGGTGGTGGTATCCTTCCCCGGCGAGCGTTCCATCGCCTTGCCGAATGCTCCTTTGGCATTGTCAGCCGCGGGATAGCCGGCGCTGTCAATATGCCCCAAGCCCATTTGAGCCATATTCGGCAGCGCAGGGCCGGCCGCCGCCACCACATGGGCCAGGGTATTGGAGCCAACGTCCCCATACTGCGCGGCGTCTGGCAGCGCGCCAACGCCTACGCCGTCCAGGACGGTCAATATCACACGTTTCATGTTACCCTCCTTAACGTTTGTCCTATCTGTATTTTACACAGGGAAACGGCGAATGAAAAGGCTTTTGAGGAATTTTCAGGAATCAGGACAAACCAAGGCAATGCATAAGCCGCCGCGTACGCGGAAAGATATGCTCAGTATCGACAGCAAGGAGGCAGCTTATGAAACATAATCCCGATGACCGAAGGGACAACGTGGACCATATTCAAAAGAATATTGACTCCACCATCCGCAATGCAAGGCTGGCCGATGACATGATCGCTCAGACCTCCGACCCCAAAGCCAAAGAAGCGCTGGAGGACAAAAACGTGCGCCGCGGCCACGCGCTGGACAATATGCGAAAGGAGATCAAGGACGAAGCCAAACATCAAACGAAGAAAACGTGAGATGCCTTTGCGTGACGGATCCCCCCATGCATCAAGACGCAATCGAGTAATTTCCCATAACTGGCGGAGGGCAGACCGATGCATTGGTTTATTCGGTCCGCTACATGAAAGAAGCCGGGCAGGATGGTTTTCCATCATGCCCGGCTTTTCGGATAACAAAACGGTGTTACAGTTCAAGACGGTGCCCGTCATAATCTGAATCCAGCAGTTTGAAACGTCCGACTTCCTTTTGCAGCGATGCGGCAAGAGAGGACAGTTCCTCGCTGGCCGCGGAGCTTTCCTCAGCGGTGGAAGCGTTGACCTCCACCACCTTGGATACCTGGGCCACGCCCTGGGAAATCTGTGTGATGGCTTCCGCCTGTTCAGCGGCGGCGGCCTCCACATCCCCTATGTTTTTTGCGGCATTGGAGGCTTTTTCAGCGGCATCCGCAAGCATCCCCGATATCTTATCCGCAATTTCGGTTCCATGGGCAACAGCTTCCGTAGACTCCTTGATCAATTCAGCCGTCTGCTTTGCCGCTTCAGCTGATTTCGCGGCAAGGTTCCGCACTTCATCCGCCACGACGGCAAAGCCCTTTCCGGCGCTGCCGGCACGGGCCGCTTCAATAGAGGCGTTCAGCGCAAGAATATTCGTCTGGAAGGCTATTTCCTCTATCACTTTGGTGATATGGCCAATCTGTTCGGAGGAGGAAGTAATTTTGTTCATGGAATCTGTCAGCATCACCATTTGGCCGGTGCTGTCCTGGACGCTGGAATTCGCCTGATGCACATTTTTGGTAGCCAGGTTGATGGATTTGACGTTTCTCGCATCCTGCTCTGCAACCTTTGAGATGCTTGCCGAGAGCTGCTCCACCGAAGCCGCCTGCTGGGAAGCGCCGGTTGCCAGGCTTTGGGCGCCGCTGGATATTTGCGCCGCGCCAGAATTCACCTGCCCCGTCGACGCGCTGATGGTGGCCAAAACGTGGTTGAGGGACGCCGATATGTTCTGCATTGCAGTCTTGATAGGCAGGAATTCACCCTTGTACGCAACAGTGCTGCCCACCGTAAAGTCGTTGTTTGCCATGGAGGAGAGTACGGTGGATATATCCTTGATATAGCTGCGCAATTCTGATACGGTATGCTGGAGCGCGGTGGACAGGCGGGATATTTCGTCGCGCCCCTTTGCCACGGGCACCGGCGCGGTCAGGTTGCCCTCAGCCAGCAGCTCAATTCGATTCGTGGCCTCAACCACGGGCTTTGTAATGGAGCGGGAGAACCACAGGGCCAGGATGATGCTGACGGCTACGAGGACAATGGCCGCGATGATGCATATCCACATAGCGCCATATACATTCGCCATAATCTGGCTGACCGGCACCGTGACGGCTATCGACCACTGTTCGGGCCCTTGAACAGGTGTGAAGCCGTACACCTTTTCCACGCCATTGTATTTAGCATAGGCGGTGCCGGTTTCACCTTCAACCATCCGCGTTTCAATATCCGACAGGGATTGATAGGCTTTGTCCTGCTTGGCCATTTCGATACGGTTGGTCATGCTCTGGACCAGAGAGCTGTCAGGATCCGCAACAACTACGCCAGCCTTGTCAATAACAAAGGCATAACCCCCGTCCCCGATTTTGATATCGCTTATGATTTCACTGAATGTATCGTACAGGAGGCCGCCATACAGTACACCTTTATAGCCGCTGCCATTGTCGATGGGCGTGGCCACCATGATTGTTACCTTGCCGTCGACCTTGTTGATGAGCGGGCTGGACATGTATGTATCGCCGGCCATTGCCTTTTTGAAGTATTCGCGTTCGGCGATATTGCTGTTGCGTGTCGTTTGTCCGGTTCTATCGGCCAGCGCCAGATACTGAAACCCCGTCTTTTCTGCCAGCTGCGCAAGCAAAGCATCCCTTTGGGTATCATCATCTACGGTAATGGCACCTAGAGATGAAG
>JAEWNM010000369.1 GCA_023392755.1 Bacillota bacterium | reverse complement strand
TCATACTCGCCGCGCCTTATGTCGATGGATGCGGCGCGGTAATAGCCAGGGCCTTGCCACGCCGCACTCCAGGTGGATTTGAAGAACGCGTCGTAGGCCTCGTTCCATTTTCCCAGATAGCAAAGCGCAACACCCAGGTTGAAATACGGCTCGCCGTCGTAAGGGTTGGGGTTTTTCAGCGTGATTTTTTGTATGCCAGCCTGAAAAAAAGGAATGCTCTCCCCTATCAGGCCGCGCTTTAACAAAAGCTTTCCATAAGCGTTGTTGATGCGGGCATCGGTTGCGTCGCGGCGCAAACCTTCCCGGTAATATCCGGTGGCATCCCATGTGGCATGGCGGTACTGCTCAATATGCTGACCGTACAAGAACAGTTCCTCATTGGTTTTTGCCTCTGCCGCCGGGGGTATCGCCTGTGCCGGGCTGGGCAGAGGATCATCTTTCTGTTGTCCCGCCTCATAGCTGACAAGCAGCCGTCCGTTCTTTGCATGCATGGTCAGTATCAGCGCATCACCCGGGGCGTCAAACGACGCGAGAAAGGCTTCGTTTGGAGAAAGTGTCACGGTTTTGTCAAAAACCGGCACATTGCCGGCACAAACCCGGATCAAAGCGTCTTCCCAAAGGCCGGTGGCATATACGGCGAGACTCGCCCTGCCATCCGCCCAGTCAAGGCGCACCGCCGCATCCCTGTTGGCGTTTTTGACCATGCCCACAGCTTTGTAGGGCATGAAATATTGTGTAAAGCTTTTTTCCTCATAGGGCATCAGCCAGCTGAAATCCGGCTGGTTGTCGGTAAAGCAGCCGGTCATCAGCTCAATATACGGGCCGTCCTCATCCGTCAGGTTCCTGTCCCAGGCACGGCCAAAGGCCCCGTTGCCCCAGGTCCACTGCTTCTTGCCGGGGGAAATATGATGGTCCGCCACATGCAAAAGCCCGGCCTTCCGGCCGTAGTCGTAATTGCCCACAAAATCATAATCGGAATGAAACGCCATGTAGGAGGTAGGCACCGGAATGTTGCGGTACCTTGAAATATCGGTTCCGGGCGCGTAATCCACCTTGTAATAAACGCCCCTGGCGATGGGGAAAGCGGAAACATCCCGTTTGCCGTGATCCATCACCGCGTGCACGTCCGGCGGAAAGATGGATTGTGTGTCGTCGTTCACGGCCACGGCGGGGTTGGCCCACCACAGGAATGTCTGGGGCATGTCCGTCCTGTTGTATAACTGGGTGGTAAGTTCCAGGTATGCCTTGCCGGGATAAAGCGTAATGCGCGTCATGCCCTTGGTGCGGAACATGTTCTCGATCTCTCCCACGAGTACGGAGCTGCTGCCGTCGGGGTTTTCTTCCATGCGGAAGGAAACGGGATCGAAGGTGCTGGGGCGGTGATGCTGGGGCCAGTTGAACTCGATGCCCCCGGATATCCATGGCCCGGCCAGGCCAACCAGAGCGGGCTTGATAACCTGATTGTAGTACACAAAATCATAGCCGTTGGTTTTATCGGTGGCGCGCTGTATGCGGCCACCCAGCTCCGGCAGCACCATGATTTTCAAAAATTCGTTTTCCAGGTATACAGCGTGATATGTTTTTAATACCTTCTCATCGGCCACGCTGTCGATGACGCTGTGGGGATACACCTTGCCGGAACTGCCCTGATAAACGCGCTTCTCCAGAAAGATCGGGTTTTTGTCCGGCTCCCCCGGCAAATAGGTGGAAATTTGGACATCCTCCGCCCATACCTTCACATGTTCCATAGGATCATTCCTCCAGATGCTTTTTCCCGATCATTGTTCATACGAATTCCTCGTGCACCCGGCAGTGCAGCGTGACGGTAAAGGGGTAATGGATATCCGCAAGGGTAACGGAAAGCGTATCCTCCTCAATGCTCCACCCCGCGACCGTGTAGCGGAAATCCCCAACACCGTCGAAAAACCGCACCTTGACGCCAGTTTCCAGATAGCTAGTCCGGGGTGACGGTGATTTTCCCGAACATGGGGAAGAATGCTTTCACCGCTTGTGATTTGAATGGTGTTCTTGCCTTTTTCAAGGTGCACCAGCACCTCCCGGCCAAGTATTTCGTTTCGTATGGCCGCGCCCCAAAGCCCTACGCCGTTCAGATTTGCCTTCACAGGCTCCCCGCCGTTGATATATACATCGGCGACGCCGCCCACCCCTGCATCACCTTCCAAAAACAGGCAGGGCATGCCAAAGCCCTGGCCGAAGAGCCTATCGTCCCAGCCATGCAGATTGTAGGGGCCTTCATATGTTTTGATCCAGTCCTGCGGCCAAAGCCTGCCGCATGATTGGGAAAAGTGAAATTCCGTTGTATCATGGTTTACAAAAAGCGGTGTGCCTTTCCCCCCGGGAATCTCATAGCGGAAGGCCGCGCCTTCGTTATACGCCCTGACCCTGAGCACAAAGGGATGCTGCCCCAGGCGGAAAAACAGCACCGCTTCTTCAGCATGGTTTTCGTACGTTTTCTTTTTGCCGGCCGATGGGCGCTATACGGCCGGCCTGTACAGAACATAATCCTGCATTTCACGTTTGAACCCGGCGCCAAAGAGCGCATCGGCCGCCTCCGGCGGGTATTCCTTTACGGTAATCCTCGAAAGCGCCGGAAACACGCGCCTGCCGGCGTATTCCCGTACAAAAGCCGCAAGCGCTAAGGGCAATGACGAAGGATCAAAAACACGCAAAGCCTTTCCATGGCGTTCAAGCGCCATCACCGGCAAGCCGCCGCACAGTGCGACAAGGGTGCCGGGCAGGTTCAGGAAGGACCTTTCCGGAAGGTGGGGCAGGCATTTGCCAAAGGGCTGCATAGGGTCTGCCGCCGGAAGCCAGACAATTTCATCCGAAGGATGATTAAGAGCTTGCATGACGCCCGAAAAATCGCTATCACGAATGAACTGCATGCCGGACAGCCCCTCAATGAAGTACCCGCGCCTTATGCGCCCGGTATATTCCCACAGCCGAAGCAGCTTTACCGCCTCGCCCCAAGCAAGCCCCTGGGCCGTTTCACGGCACAGGATGACACACCTGTCAAAGGCCCTGTCCAGTTGCTGCTCCATGGAAATCGCCTTTACAGGGCGCATAAGCTCCCACCGGCCGGAGGTGGAAGCCAGAACCCTGGCATTCACCCGCCGCCTTAAGGACACCTGAGCATCCTGTTCCCTTGCCAGCCATTGGCGGATGGGCACAAAGCTGTCCGCACGCACAAGGCCCAATTCCGCCAGTTGATTCAGCGTATCCTTGGCAGACCCGCCGCCAAGAAGGGAGTTAAGGCTGTTAATGAAGCTGGCTCCCCGCTGCCCAAGCGCAGTGAGTACCAGCTTTTGTAAGTCATCAAGCCGGGCATCCGTCATTGCCGGCTCGGCATCCCAATCGATATCCTCATACAGATGAAAGCCAAGCTCACCATCCGGCGTCATGCGCCAGAAGACATGCCCCTGGCCAAGCAGCGTATCCAGCATCTCCGGCCGGTAGCCGCCAACCCGAAGGGGCAGCACAAGGCTTTCCCACTGGGCGGCGGGAAGGTAAATGCCGCAGAGGGATTTCACCGCGTTAAGAAGCTGCTCCCCGGGCGGTGCGGCTCTCTGGACGCGCCCGGCCAGCAGTGCCGCATACCGTTGGGAGGGGAGAGTGCGTATGCGCGTGCGGCGGCTTGCCACCGTCTCTTTTGCAGCGCGTTCGAACAGCTGCCCATGATAGTAAAGCCCTTCAAACTCCACCGCCTCGCCGCTGCCGGCCAGCTTGTGAAGGATGGACTGCGCCGCCGCCTCGGCAAGGCCGTACCGCTGGGCGATTTGCTCAACGGCCTGGGGGCCGCGGTAGCGCAAAAGCCTGCGGATGACAGGGCCCCTTGATTCCGCATCTCCTTTGGAAAGCGCGGCCTCATAATCCCCTGCCTGCTCTGCCGCAACCCACAGCCCAGGCTCAATATAGGCTGCCCGGCCCTGCGCTTCCAGCGCTTCCAGCCATTGGGGCGGGATGTTCAGCTCTCCCGGCACAAGATCCCCCTCGATCATCAAAAGGGTGTGCAGCTGGGATTCGTTTTCGGGCAGGCGCGTACGTTCCGATACGCGCTTTAGCTGCTCTTCCTCCGGCGGGATCATGCGCGTCTTCTCCAGCGCCTGCGCCACAGCCGCGTGGGTGGCGGTGGGAGTAGGCGCATACTCATACATCATGGAGGCCTCCGTCTGCCGCCGGAGCGTAAGCGAAAGAGGCGAAGGCGACTCCTGATAAAGCTCCGTCACACGAATCTCCCCCGCGCGGATGGCATTCACAATCCGCACGGCGCCCTCCACATCCCAGTAATCCTCCAGACATTCCCGCCGTGTTTCCCGCACCAGGGGATGGTTTTCAGCCTGCACCAGATGGTCAAGCATCTGTGCGCCGCGCATGCGCTGCACCCAAAGGGGCTGGCGCCCAGCGTTTTTGAGCCCCATCATCAACGCCCGGGCGGCATTGTAGCGGAAGGCCATGTTGTACACCGGCGTCACGGGCAGCACGGCGTTGAGCACCGCCCCTGCCGTGTCCGGAGAAATGGCATACAGAAGCCCTTGGGGCATCGGCCTGTCCTCATAGGGAAACAGCAAAAATCCGTCGTCGTCGGCCACGAAGTTAACATTCATGCCCGTCATCTGCCGGGTGACCTCCATGACCAGGATGGCCAGAGGTTCGTTCACCGGGCGGCCGAAAATGGAATGCACCATCATTTGCGGGTTGCCGGCCTCATCCCTGTAATGCTCAACGATCAGGGTCTTGTCGTCGGGCAGTGTGCCCGTGGCTGTCAGCTGGCGCCTGACAAGCTCTGCGGCGCTTTGGGCCGCCGCATCGTCCAGCCCCAGGGCGGCAAGCTCGCTTGTAAGCGTTCCGGCCCCGGCGGCCTTGGTGAGCCTGCGGAATATTTCCCCGAAGGCATAGCCGGTTTTGAGCCTGCGGCCCCCGATTTCGCCTTTCCAAAAGGGCACCCGCGCCCCCTGGGCAGCGGCGGGCACGACGGTCACCGTGTCCTTTTGTATATTGGCAATCTGCCAGGCGAAGCTGCCCAGCAAAAACCTGTCCCCCACCCGGCTTTCGTAGATGAATTCCTCGTCCAACTCCCCAAGCGTCACGCCATTTTCCGTTTTGGCGGTATACAGCCCCTTGTCGGGAATGGTCCCCCCGGCGGAAACCGCCAGCATGCGGCTGTACGGGTCCGGCTCCACCTGATCGTGAATGCGGTCGTACAGCACCCTTGGCCGCACGGGTATATCCCTGTCGTGCTCGTAATCACCGGCCAGCATGCGAAGCACCTCCCGGACATCAGAAAGCGTTACGTCCCGGAAGGGATAGGCTCGTAAAAGGACGTCCATAACCTCCGAAACCGCGTACCCGCTGCTAGACGCCATGGAAACCAGATGCTGTGCCAGCACATCCAGGCACAGCCTGGGGGGATGGGACTGTTCCACGCCGCCCTTTCTGGCCACCTCGGCCGTAAGGCCGCCGTACAGCCCTTCCAGCGGCGTGCGGGGAAAGATGTGCATGGTGCTGACACGGTTGGGATTGTGGCCCGCCCGGCCCAGCCGCTGCATGGTGCTTGAAATGGTTCGGGGACAGCCGATTTGGAATACCTGGTCGATTTCCCCCACGTCGATGCCGAGCTCCATGGAGGATGTGGCGCACAGAAGCCGCAGCGATCCCGCCCGGAGGGCATGCTCCACCTCCAGCCGGTGCTCCTTGGACATGCTGCCGTGGTGGGTTCTGGCAAAGCCCTCCCCGCCCAGGGCATTGACATAATAGGCCAGCTTTTCGGCATAGGCCCGGCCCTCCACAAAGGCGATAACGCTGCGGGAGGAGGCGCAGCGTTCATGAATCGTACGCGCAATTTCCTGCCAGGCGGCATCCTTTTTGATTTCGTCACGGTTTTGAAGGGGGCTGACTACCTGGATGCAAATATCCTTGCGCATTTTCGGCGCGGCAATGGCCGCCGCCTCCGGGGCCAGGTATTTTGCGGCCGTATCCAGCGGCTCTATGGTGGCTGAAAGGCCGATGCGCTGCAGATGTCTGCCGCATAGCCTGTCCAGCCGGGCAATGGACAGCATCAGGTGTGCGCCCCGCTTGGTGTCGATGAGGGCATGGAGTTCGTCGATGATGATCCATTTGGCCGTGCTTAAAACAGGCCGGCTGCTTTGGGCCGTCAGCATCAAAAAAAGCGATTCCGGCGTGGTGATCAGGATATGCGGTGGGGTTTTGAGCATTCTGCGCCGCTCGGCCTGGGAGGTATCTCCCGTGCGGATGGCAATATCCAGTGGCGCTCCGTCCGTAAGGGCCCCCGCTTCCCGCGCTTGCGCAGCAATACCCTCCAGGGGTCGGCGGAGGTTTTCCCTGATGTCCCCGGCCAGGGATTTCAAAGGCGATACATAAATCAGCTGAAGCTCCTGCTTGAGCGCACCCTCCAGAGACGCGCGCATCAGCCGGTCGATGAACACCAAAAAGGCGGACAGTGTTTTGCCGGTGCCCGTAGGCGCGGATACGAGCGTATGCTCCCCCGCCGCGATCAGGGGCCAGGCCGACGCCTGCACCGCGGTGGGCATGCCGATTTCGCGGGCAAACCATTTGGCGGTCAGCGGGCTGAATATATCCAGTGTGTCCATCGGCATTCCCCTTCCGCCCGGCATCGAAAATCCGGGGCTGTGCAGGCTGCATGATTCATGCGCAACGCCGGTATGGAAAGCGGCTGTCTCCGCCCGCCCTGCCCGGAATGCGGCAAAATCGCCATTTCTACTGGCGGCTGATCAGCGCCACCACTTTTTCAAGCAGCGCAACGGCCAGGGGAAGCATCTGCTCCACCGTAAGCTTTGCGTCCTTCATTAATAACGCGGGGGTCTTGGACGCGGATAGGATCAGCCTTTTATCTGTTTGCGCCAGGGCCTCAATCAGCTTCACTGGATCGGGCACATGCTTTTCATCCAGCCGCATTACGAGCGTGAACGCCTTGTGGGACACATGGAAGATGCCAAGGCCGCGGCACAGCGCCTTCAGATGGGCGATATCCAGCAGGTTGTTCACCGCCTCCGGCGCTTCGCCGAAGCGGTCCAGCAGCTCTTCCTCGATATCTTCCCTGCCCGCCCTGTCCTCCAAAAGGGAAATGCGTTTATAGATTTCCATGCGCTGGCGCTCGTCGGGCACATAGTCCGCGGGCAGGAAGGCATTCACCTTGAGCTCTATGCGTGTTTCCAAATCGCCGACCGGCCCCTGGTCACCCCGAACTTCCCTGATGGTCTCCTCGATCAGCTTGCAGTACATGTCATAGCCCACGGCACTCAAATGACCGTGCTGCTCCGGCCCCAGTATGTTGCCCGCGCCGCGTATCTCCAGGTCGCGCATGGCGATGCGGAAGCCAGCGCCAAACTCTGTAAACTCACGGATGGCGGATAGCCGCTTTTGTGCCGTTTCACTCACCATTCTGTCTGGCCGGACGGTGAAGTAGGCATAAGCCTGCCGGTTGCTGCGCCCCACCCTGCCGCGAAGCTGGTACAGCTGGGAAAGCCCGAAGCGGTCGGCATCGAACACGATAAGCGTATTGGCGGTGGGAATATCCAGGCCGCTTTCAATGATGGTGGTACACAGCAGCACGTCGTACGTGCCGTCGTAAAAATCCATCATCACATCCTCCAGCGCGTTTTCCTTCATCTGCCCGTGGGCAATGGCCACCCGCGCCTCCGGCACAAGCTGTTTTAAGCGCGCGTAAAACTGCTCGATGGAGCGGACGCGGTTGTACAAAAAATACACCTGCCCGCCCCTGGCAAGCTCCCGCAATATCGCATCGCGGATCAGCCCGTCGGCATACTCCAGCACA
>JAEWNM010000353.1 GCA_023392755.1 Bacillota bacterium | reverse complement strand
GCATGTAGCTGATGCCGCCCCCCAATAGCACCGCCTCGTCATTTTCCTGAACGCAGGGGATATCGGTCACATCCACCATCATCTGATCCATGCACACAAGCCCCAGCACAGGGGCCAGCTTCCCGCGGATCAACACGCTGGCCACCCGGGACATGCACCGGGGATACCCGTCGCCGTACCCGGCGCAGAGTGTGGCAATCCGGGACGGGCGTGCAAGGGGCGATTCTTCGTCATACCCCACAGTCTCCCCCGCTTCCACATCGGTAACCTGTGCGACAATTGTCTTCAGGCACAGCGTCTCCCGGCACGCAAAATCCATATCCTCGCTGCCCGTTGGCCGTACGCCGAAAAGCAGCGCCCCGGTCCGAACTCTGTCATACTGCCACATGGGATACCGCACCAGGCCGATGGAGTCGCACAGGTGCATCTCTGGTATATGCATGCCGAGCTCCGCCAGCGCATCGTACATCCCCTTCAATAAACCGTGCTGCACCTTGTCCCGCGCCTCATGGGTCAGCGCCAGATGGGAATACAGCCCCTGAACATGCACGTGCTTAAGCTGGCCTATGGCCAGCAAATCGCGTATCGCCTGCGGGCCGGGTGTCATGCCCAGCCGGTGCATCCCCGTATCCACCTTCACGTGAAGATTTGCTTTCGTTTTCAGCTCCCGGGCTTCTTTGTCCGCCAGCACGGCCTGGTCCAGGGTCGCTACGGTCAGGTGTATGCCCTGGCGTATGGCCTGCGAAAGCGCCTGCCTTTGGGTAACGGTCATAACAAGAATCTCGCGGGTTATGCCCGCCCCGCGCAGCTCGAATGCCTCCCTGATACAGCTGACGGCAAAGTATTCCGCCCCGGCCTCCATAAGGGCTCTGGCTACCTCCGCGGCGCCGTGGCCGTAGGCATTGGATTTCAACACGCAGGTCACCTTTGTGCCCGGCCCGCAAAGCCTGCATGCTTCCTTATAATTATGCACAATGCCGTCAAGGTCGATCTCTGCCCAGGTCCTGCGCAGGAAAGAGGTCTGCATAATTGCGCCCACATCCTTCGTCTTTGGGAAATCCCGTGGGAAATTCCTTCTTTTTGGGCGGATATTCCCCCGGCACGCTGGATTTTTGCCGGTTTTTTGCCGGTTTATTGCCGCTTCATATCCGCTTTTTCCTGAAAACGGGCCGCCTTGACAGCTACCCGCTGGTGAAAAGCCTTGCCGATTATGCCGCACTCGTCATAGGCCGTAATCTCAAACTCATAGGCGCGCCCCTCTTGGGAGGCAAGCCTCGCCTCAGCCCAAACCCGCATGCCCACTGGCGTTGCGGCCTCATGGCTGACCTCCATCCGCGTTCCCACGGTGGTCACGCCCTCCTCCAGCATTCCCTCAAGCGCGTTGCAGGCCGCCTTTTCCATCAGCGCGACAAGCGCCGGCGTGGCAAAAACGTGCAAACTTCCGCTTCCCATTTGCGCGGCGGTTTTTTCCCGGGTTACAATCGTCTCCTGTTTTCCTGTCATATAACGGCTTCCTCCTGCCAGCCCTTGCACGCATCCACCCAGTCGGCACACCGGCTGGTTAGCATGAGCTCGTCAAGTGTCATTTCCGCCGCGCTGTTTCCGGAGCCGCAGGCGGGGAACACGGTTTGAAAGCGTTTGAGGGATTCATCCAAATACACCTTTATTGCCGGGTTTTCAATGGCAAAAGGACATACGCCCCCTACCGCATGGCCCACGCTGTTCAAAACCTCCTGGGGGGAGAGCATTCTGGCCTTCAGGCCGAAAGCTGACTTGAACTTTCCGTTATCGATGCGTGCATCCCCTGCCGCCACCAGAAGGATGGGGCCTTCCTGTCCCTGAAAGGACAGCGTTTTGGCGATTCTGGCTTCCTGCGTACCCAATGCGCGGGCAGCCAGCTCCACCGTGGCGCTGGACAGAGAAAGCTCCATCACACGGCTGCCCATATGATACATTTCCAGATAAGCCTTCACGCGTTCCACCGACATAGAATCGCTTCCTTTTTAAAATTGTGATAAGGCAGTAAACAAATCCATGATATGCCATCTGCAAATGCACTGTCAAGGATTTTGCCGATATTGGCCCAAATTTCCGCATCTTTCCCGCTCCCATTGACAAACGCTTCCGGCAATGATAGCATATTTTCATGGTATTTCCATAGGAATTTTGCTATTGGCATGCGGGAGGCACCCATCCATGAAAATATCCACCAAAGGCCGGTATGGCATGCGGCTTATGCTGGACCTTGCCCTGCATCACAACGGCTCCTACATTCCCCTGAAGGAAGTAGCCAACCGTCAGGAGCTTCCGGAAAAATACATGGAGCAAATTATTACCCCATTGAGCCGCGCAGGGTATCTGCGGGGTGTGCGGGGCGCGCAGGGGGGATACCAGCTAACCCGCAGCGCCAATGAATATACTGTAGGCATGATTTTGCGCACCATGGAAGGCGACCTGTCGGTGGTCAGCCCTGTGGACAGTGGTCAGGAGACGGGAGATATCGCCGCGCATCTGGTAGTGAATAGCGTGTGGACGCGCATAAACGAGGCCATAGAGCAGGTGGTGGACCATATCACCCTGGCAGAACTGATAGAGGATTACAACCGCCACGCATCAGACAACTATGTCATATGACCAAAAACCGGCCATACGGGAGGAAGTCTTTCCATGATCGCTTTTCAGCATGTGTCCGTTGCACGCACAGACCCAGGCGGCAGGCCGCTATGGGTGGAGGATGTATCCTTTTCTATTGATCAGGGAGAGATATTTGGCATTGCCGGCCACACGGGAGCCGGAAAATCGGCGCTCCTGCGCACGATAAATGGGCTGGTTATGCCTGTCCAGGGCGATGTAACGGTGGATGGCCGGCCTGTAACCCGCTTAAAAAGCAGGGAGCTTTTGGCTCTGCGGCGCCATGTGGGCATGGTGCTTTCCTCATCCGCCCTGATGAACAGCCTCCCTTTGCGGGAGAGTATCGCCCTCCCGCTCAGCGCACCATACGGCAAGGATGCCAAAACCGCAGGACGTGTGGAGGAGCTTCTGGCGCTGACCGGCATAGAAGGGTTGGGAAGTACCAGTCCCGGCTCGCTGTCCCCTGAGCAGCAAAGGCGGGGAGCTATCGCAAGAGCGCTTGCAACGGCCCCGAATATTCTGGTTTGCATGGAACCAACCCAGGGGCTGACGCCTGCTGCCGGAGAAAATATACTGAATCTGCTTCAGCGCCTGCACAGGGAACTCAATCTGACGCTGGTTTTGTCTACCCAGGACCTGCATGTGGTAAAACGGCTGTGCGGCCGTGCGGCCATCCTGCAAGCAGGCAAGGTATTGGAAATCAACGATGCGTACACCCTGTTCTCCACACCTAAGCATCTATTCACCAGGGAGTTTCTTAACCAGCAACTATCCTTTGAACTGCCTCCCGATGTCAAGGAGCACGCCTTCGGCACCATCGTCTGCATTGAGTATATGGGCGATCCGGCCAACGAGCCCGTGCTGTACGAAACCGCCCAGCGCTTCGGCGTGGAATTCAATATTTTACAGGGCCGCATCGAATACATTGGCGGAAAACCCCTTGGGAAGATGTATGTTTCCTTCAATGCGGAGCCTGCGCTGATGGTTTCCGTACTAGGCTATTTAAAGACGCATACCTACCGGGCGGAGGTGATCCAGGATGTTTGATTATCCCATTGCGCAGGCATCGCCGCTGGTCAACGCCTTTGCGCAGACGCTGCTGCTGCTAATTTTCCCGCTTACGATTGCTTCTGTTTTGGGCGGTTCTTTGGGCTTGTGGCTGTTTTTCAAGCGCCACCCCCTCCTTATGGGAAGCACAAAGTGCCGTACCTATGCCGCAAGACCCGCGCCATGCATACGCTCCCTGGGATACATTGGGCTGCTGCCTCTAATACTTGTGCTGCTGCGTCGCTTGCCGGGCCTTACGGACAGCACGGCGGTGACATTGCTATTGTCCATTGGAGCCACGGTCCATTTTGCATTTCATGTGTATAGTGAACTTTATGCTCTGGACGTATCCCTACTGGAAATGGCGCTGTCATCCGGTTTATCACACAGGGCGATAATTCGCCGCGTGCTGCTTCCCGCAGGAAGGCGCAGGCTTGTCCATGCGCTTTTGGAAACTGCACTTTTCTTGCTGGCCCTGGGTGCCGTGGCCGGCTGTGTGACAAATACCGGGCTGGCGGGTTTAGCGGTATATGCCTCATCCATCGAATCAGACGGGCTCCAGTGGCTCGGGTGTCTGCTGCTGTTCAGCCCGCTGTTCCTTCTCGCTGCCTGGCTGTCCTCGCGCTACGCGGCAAAGGCTGAGTAAGAAATAGGGTTCTTTTTCATATGATGCCGGGTGCATTATGCTTCCCCGGCATTTTTGATGCGCCTCAAAGGCTGCTTGACCTCAATGGCCTTGGCTGGGCACATCTCCTGGCAGCAATAGCAGCGAATGCATTTTTTATAGTCATACCGGGGCGCCTTATCCTGCTTGGGATCAAGAAAAATCGCCTTTCCGTCCACCGGACAGCTTTTTACGCAAGCACCGCACTTGATGCATAAATCAGGGCTGGCAACCGGCCTGTCCTGCAATCGGGGCATCAGGCGGGTAAGCATGCGCAGCGCGCTGCCGGGCGCACCGCTGCGGCGTACCTGAAAGCCCGGCTTTCCATACCTTGCCTTGAGTTCAAAGATGGACAGCTCTCCGTCTGATGTCAGCACTTGAACCTCATCTTCCCGCCAATGCCCGATTCCCGCCTGTTCCCCGGCAGTGCAGGTGGCTATGAGCGCCGGGGATACGTGTATCAGATGGCAAAACACGCTGTCCAACGCCACAGGATCGGCGGAGAAGAGCAGAACACCCACTTCGGTAGGCGTTCCGGAGGTAGGCCCGTTGCCCTCCATGGCCACGATACCGTCCATTATATGCAGCCTCGGCTTTAGCACCTTGTTCAGGTCTGCCAGCATCCTTGCAAAGCGTATGGCATCGGGATATTTGGCATGGCCGGCCCTCTTGTTTACCCCCGGGATGCAGCCATATATATTCTTCACTGCGCCTGTGACGCACTCCAGTGCATGGGTCTTCATTTTGCACAGGTTGATAATGGCATCCGCCTCCAGTGCCCCGTTGCAGATAAGAAAGCTTTTGCAGATACGCCCTTGGGGAAAGTCGACTTGCCTGCCATGCATAAAATCGCCCATGGGTATAGAAAATTCCTGTGCCGGCCCATGAAAGCCGCAGCCATCCGCTACTTTTTGCAGGCTGGCAAACGCATGTCCAGGGGAATCGCCGTATGTTATGTCCGCGCAGCCGCTTTCCCGAAGCAGCCTGCCCACCGCTTTGAATACGGCGGGATGGGTCGTCATGGCCTGGGCGGGTTCCGCCTTGCCCAGCATATTGGGCTTTAAGAGCACCTTTTCCGTTGTGCCCGCAAATTTCTCGATGCCGCCCAGCAGGTTGAGCCCTTGGGCTACCGCCCGGTAAACGCTTTCTTCCTCATAATTGGTGCAAGGCACCAATGCCACCACGCTTCTGTCCACGAGTTTTCCTCCCGCTTCACCTGCGGCGGCCTTTGCAACGCCGGCACACCGTTTGGTGCATTGTACCACAATTCCCGGATGCTTGCTATGCATGGCAAGGAATTTGTGGTACAATCCCCTTTGTCCGAATGCGGTAAGGCTGAGGAAGTGTCACAATACGCAAATTTCACGTGCCGTCCCGCCGCCTTCATGCGTTTTCCCCTCAAAACGACGTGCCGGTTTTCAAAGTAACACAATGAAGAAGCGATATTATCAATGAAAATTTTTCGCAGGACAACAGCGCAAGACAATTCCATGCTGTTTTCGGCAGATGAACTGAAACGGTTGATTGTACCTTTGATCCTGGAGCAATTTCTAGCGGTAACCATCGGTGTTGCGGACACGGTGATGGTTGCCTCCGTCGGTGAGGCGGCCGTATCGGGCATCTCTCTGGTGGACAGCATCAATATTCTATTGATCAACGTGTTTGCAGCATTGGCAACGGGCGGCGCTGTCGTCACCGCGCAATATCTGGGGCGCAAAGAGCCGGATAAGGCGGGCCAGGCAGCAAGGCAACTATTGTATACGGTTCTGGTCATTTCCCTGCTGATTATGGCTTTTTCCCTTGTCTTTCAGAGATTTTTGCTGCGGACGATATTTCCGGGCGTTGCGCCGGATGTGATGGGCCACGCCCAGGTATATTTCTTTATCACGGCACTCAGTTTTCCATTTCTCTCCATCTACAATGGCAGCGCCGCGTTGATGCGGGCCATAGGCAACTCCCAGGCGTCGCTGAATACCTCCCTGCTGATGAATGCCGTAAATATCGGCGGCAATGCACTGCTGATATACGTATTTCACCTGGGGGTTAAAGGAGCGGCCGCCGCAACCCTTGTGTCCCGTATTATAGGCGCCGTCATCATACTGGTTCTTTTGAAGGAACCGCACCCCATGCTGCGCATCCCTTCCCTTAGAAAGCTGCAATGGGATGGCGCCATGGTGAAGCGAATCCTGCATGTAGGCGTGCCCAATGGTCTGGAAAACGGCATGTTCCAGGTAGGCAAAATCCTGATACAAAGCCTTGTGGCAACACTGGGGACCGTGGCTATTGCCGCCAACGCGGTAGCCAGCAATCTGTCCGGGTTTCAAACCATTCCCGGTTCCGCGATGAGCCTGGCCATGATCACCGTTGTAGGCAGGTGTGTAGGGGCAAAGGAATACAAGCAGGCAAGAAAATACGTACGCCGACTGATGAGCATCTCCTATCTGTCCATGCTGGTTCTGATCGGTGTGATTCTGCTGCTTTCACCTTATATTATCGGCGCATATCAGTTAAGCCCTGAAGCCGGGCAGCTGGCTTCACAGCTGCTGCTGGTTTACAGCTTTGTTTGCCTTGTGCTATGGCCCACATCCTTTTCGCTGCCCAATGCACTGCGTGCTGCTGGCGATGCCCGCTTCACCATGCTGGTTTCCGGCTTATCCATGCTGCTGTTCCGCATCGCGTTCAGCTATCTGCTTGTGCTGCATTTCCACATGGGTGTGATGGGAATCTGGATCGCCATGATGATCGATTGGCTTACCCGTTCAGCCGCCTTTCTGTGGCGGTATATGTCAGGCCGCTGGGAGCATAAAAATTTCCTGTAGCATTTAGAAGGAAAAAGAACGCTTTGATAATCTGACCCACAGCTTTTTTCCGCTATACGGCGGCCTTTCCCTTTTCCAGGGCCAGCAGCATTTCCTTTATGGGCAGGCCTCCGCCGTAACCCACCAGGCTGCCGTCGGCACCGATTACCCGATGGCAGGGAATGATTACCGGAATGGGGTTACGGTTATTGGCCATACCCACAGCCCGAGCCGCGCCGGGCCTGCCGATATTCCCGGCCAGCTTGCCGTAGGAGGATGTCTCCCCAAATGGTATTTTATTCAGTGCCTCCCACACCTGCTTTTGAAAAGCAGTTCCCTCCGGCGCCAGAGGCAGATCAAATACTTTCCGCCCGCCCTGCAGATACTCCCGCAGCTGGCCGGCCGCCTTCCTCAGCAGTTCTGTTTCCTCGCGGTGCATCTCAAATGGAATTTGCTCGGACGTGAAATATAGATTTGTCACTTTCCCATCTTCCTCAGCGATGGCTACCCGCCCCAAAATCGTTTCATACAGCCATACATGCTTCATGGCGATACTCCTTTGCATTATACTGAAATCATTATACCAAAAAACCAAAACATTGAACATCAGGGGTGCCTTTGCTCCACAAACCACCGGGTTCCCGCCTGGTACAGGTAGGTTACGCGGCTGCCTATACGCACTGTATAGCGCATGCCCGCCCCCTTCGCCGGAAGGCTGACGCCGGGCCGGACATCCAGCACGCTTTGAACGGCATAGCGTATGCCATCATTCCAGATAACGCACGTAGGGTGCACCGTGCCATCCTCTGAAAACCATGCTTCTACACGGATATATGTCTTCTTCCCATGCCCTGCCACATAATTGCCCGCCCTTTATCCAGACATTTGCACAAGCAATTATAGCAAACATTTGTTCTCTTTAAAAGTGCCATATGTGTGCAAATACGGTTACGCTAAAAAAACGCCGCCGCGGAAAATACCGCGGCGGCCAGAGTTAAGAAAGCTTTTCCAGCATGGCCCGGATATGCCCGGCGGCCAATAGATCGTGGTGTTTCGCCTTGTGGATAAGGGCAACGATTTGCTTGCGGACCTCGGGCCTTGCAAGGTTGCGAACATTTTGCTCGTTTTGCTCAAACCCGCCCTTGACCTTGTACATTTCCATCGTGCAACCCGCCGCCTCCCGGAACTGCTGAGCCGCCTTTGCGCACAGCTCCTTGATTTCAGGATAACTCTCCCCCATCTTTTGAATCCAGCAGGCCGCATGGGAGCGCCCTTCACCCACCATCGCCTGGGCATCCGTCTGGCACATGGTACGTTCAAACAAGAGAGGCAGTACAGCGTTTTCGGGAAATTCCCGGTCGTTTCCAATGGCTCCGGCCCAGGCATCAAACGCTGCCTGACCGCCGGCATAGACACGCTTTTCCTGTGAGCCGGGATCACAGACAGCAATGCGTTCCTTCGTCAGAACCGCCAGCGAATTTTCCAGCAGGTTCCGAATGGATGCGGGCTCGCCCGCCTCCTCCCCGATAGCCATCAAAAGCTTTGTACACTCGTTTTCCCACCAGACATGGGTGATGAAGTATCCGCATTCGTGGGCTTCCCTTTCCCGGTCAAACTCGGGATTTCCCTGAAAGAAGTTCCAACCCAGCAACGTCTCCCCATTGTCGGCATACCCGGTTAGAATGCATGCCTCCGGCGGCCCGATAATGCCCAGTGCGATCACCGGCCGGCCACGGTCGATTTCTTCCCGGATGAAGGCTTTGAACTGCTCCTTGCTGCTGCCTTCCCGCGAAAGCATACGCACCTTGCGCCCCACCGCCTGAAAGGAGCGGCGGAAGGCCTCCAGCGGATCCTCATAGACATACTGAATGTCGACGTTGCCGCCGTCCCACCTGTCCATGTTCCAGCGCAGCCGGAACGCCGCGCCGCTTACCGCCATCAGGCTGGAATAGTCGGCCTGCTGGCCCATGTAATTCAGGCAGGATTTAAGGCAGGAAGGGAATGGCGTGCATTCATCGTAGGTGTATTCCACTTTCGGCACTCCGTACAGGATACAGCTTTCCATGTTCTTTTCGAACCTTTTTGTCATTGTCTCCGCCTCCGTCATGCAGCTTGCAGGCCATTTGAGCCCCTCCGGCAATATTGCCGGGCCAAACGCGCCTGCAGACAATCTTTTGCGTCCCACAGCGATGCCTGCTTTTCGAAAAAGGCTGGGTACCAAGCCTGTTTCCCTGCGGAACGCCCTGGAGAATGTATCGTAGGCTTCAAAGCCGTATTCTCCCGCGATATCCGTCAGGCTTTTTTCGGAATGCTTGATGTCAAAGGCGGCGTGGGCTACCCGCCTGGACAGTTCATACCGGCTCAGCGTCATTCGGGTGCATTCCCGGAACACCTCGCGCAGATGGCGGTAGGAAAAGCCCGTGGCCTGCTCCAGCAGCCGCGGATCAACCCCGTCCCTTACGCGCTTTTCAATGAAGGTGACCACCGACACAATGCACATGGAATAATCCATACCTTTTTCTCCTGCGGTGAATTGCTTCCGGAAGCGACTTTAGTATAAACGATAGCGCCTATGATTGCTCGACTTTTTTGACCTTGTTTTATCCGTCGGATGTGCGGCGGGCAGATTCGTTCAGGGAAGCTTTTCATTCCTCCCGCCGCGATATGCCATTTATCATAACAGGTCATGCATCTCGGTCATGTTTTCCCAATAGCGCTTGGGCATGTGTGTCATGCGGCACTTGGGGTTATAGCGGTCTTCGATGGCCACCGTTTTGTAAAACTGACGCCATAGGGCGCGGTATTGCTCCTCGGTTTCGGACGCTTCGGGAAGCAGCGCCTCCTCAAGCTGTACCAGCTCCATATTGCCGTTCTGATAGTAAAGCGCCGCTCGATGGGTCTTGTCATAGATAGCAAAGGCTTCGCTGCCAAAGCGGTCGGCAAAGTGACCGGCGATAAATGGAAGTATAAAATTCTTGGGGCTGATGGCGGCCACCAGCTTCCCATCGCAATCGGAAAAGCGGACGAAACCCGTCAGGAGGTGCGCTTCCCGCAGCAGATGACGCTCCGCTTCCAAAAGTGTTGCCACATCGGGGTGTGCCAGCATTGTTATCACTTTCGGTCCCTGCGCCAGTGCCAGCAGGGCAAATCGCAGCAGGGCAATTTCCTTCTCCCTCAAGCAGCTGTAAAACACAGTCCGCATCAGATCGCAGGCTCGCGGGGAACCCTTTTGCGCAATGGCAGTGCTCACCCTTTGCGCTTTTTCAAAACAGGTATCAACACGCTTGCGAAAGAACAGCGCCATCTGTGCTTCACCTTCCGGCTGAATGGCAAACGGCATCTCATGGGCATATACGCTTTCGTGGACACAGCATAATAAACCCGGCAGGCTGCCGTCATACAGGTATACCACGTCGCATGGCTTTGTCAATGGCCTTGCGCCAGACACAAAACCGCCTCCTCCACCGCGCTGCTTATGTTAAATGCTTTATTACTGCCTGCCGGGAAATTCAGCCCCATACCCGCCATGGCCGGAAACAGCGATAATTGCTCCATGCCAAAGGCGCCCAGATTGGGATCAATCAGCGCCCGCACGGTCGCTTCCCGGCCAGCCGTCACGCCGCAGGCCATGTCCTTGGCGAGAATGAAATACCGGGCGCGCTTGAGCACAACACCGATGCGCTTGAGGGCCGCGAGGTCAAGCCTGCCGTTTTTCCGGGCCGTCACAATGCGCTGGGCGCTGGTGGGGCCGATACCGGGCACCCGCAACAGCTCGGCCAGGGAGGCGGAGTTCACGTCAACTGGAAAAAACTGCATGTTTTGTATTGCCCAGTTGCACTTGGGGTCAAGGTATGGGTTGAAATTGGGTGCTTTTTCGCTCAATATTTCATCGGCTGTAAACTGGTACTGGCGGAGCAGAAAATCCGCCTGGTACAAACGGTGCTCCCGCAGAAGCTGCGGTTTGGTATTCAGCGACGGAAGCAAAGTGTCCTCCACCGCAGGGATATAGGCAGAATAAAAAACGCGCTTCAATTGGTATTTGCCATACAGCCCGGAAGCCAGTTTGAGGATGTGGTAATCGCTTTCCGGGCTGGCACCGATAATCATCTGCGTCGCCTGCCCCGCCGCTGCAAAGCGCGGGGCATTTTTGAACTTCATGATTTCCTGACGGTTTGCATCTATCCCGCTTCTGATCTGTGCCATGGGTGCCAAGATAGCCTGCTTGGTCTTGTTTGGCGCCAGCCTGACAAGGCTTTCCTCGCTGGGGAGCTCGATGTTGATGCTCAGCCGGTCCACCAGGATACCCAGTCTGTGAACCAGTTCATCGGACGCACCGGGAATGGTTTTGCAGTGGATATAGCCCCAGAACTGGTATTTGTGACGGAGAATTTCGATGGCACGTATCATCTGCTCCATAGTATGATCAGGGCTTTTCAGCACGCCGCTGGAAAGGAACAGCCCTTCGATATAATTGCGCCGGTAGAACTGAATGGTAAGCTCAGCCAGCTCCGATGGCGTAAAGGCGGTGCGCGGCACATCGTTTGAGCAGCGGTTGACACAGTATTTGCAGTCGTATATGCAATGGTTGCTCAATAGCACCTTCAGCAGCGATACGCACCGCCCGTCCGCCGCGAATGTGTGACAGCATCCGCCGGCGACGGCGCTGCCCAGCCCTTTGCCGCCGGGCCTGTCCACACCGGAAGAGGTGCAGGCGGCGTCGTACTTGGCACTGTCCGCCAGTATTGTCAGCTTTTCCATCAAATTCAAAATACTTCACCCGCTTTGATCAACCGTCTGCCTGCCCGTATGCCCCTATCTGGCCCGCATACCGTGACGACAGACGCTTTTGGCTTATAAGAACATCTGTTCTCTTGTATTATACGCGAAAACAACGACGCTGTAAAGATAAACATCGCAATTATTTTTCTGTTTCTGAAATGGAGAAGCGGCTATTATGAACAATCCATCCTATATGGTTATCAGTTGGCATAGAGGAAACCACCGGGTATGTATGACGCATCAGGCCGGGAATATTGGCAGCCCTTCATGGTCAAGTATCATATTCAAATTCGAAACCTGCCCGGTCTGCGGTTTTATCAAGAAGAATTTCTTTATCCTTTACGAAGCGGTAATGAACACGGCAGGAGGGGGCTTCCCGGATCATGCGCGTCATGCCGCCAAGAACAGGCGCGCGCAGCGGAATGGCGCCATTGTCCAAACGCTTCGCATAAAGGGTGTACC
>JAEWNM010000271.1 GCA_023392755.1 Bacillota bacterium | reverse complement strand
GAGCAGGCCATCGCATATATTCAAAATCTGTCCTTTGACGAGGAGGATCTTTCCTATCTGCGCTCCCTGAAGCTTTTTGACGAGCCTTTTCTTCAGGAACTTGCCCAGCTTCGCTTCACCGGTGATTTGCACGCCGTGCCGGAGGGCACCGTAGTCTTTCCGGATGAACCTATTGTTCGGGTGTATGCGCCTATCATGGAAGCACAGTTCATTGAAACGGCTCTTTTGAACATCATCAATCATCAAACGCTGATCGCCACCAAGGCTGCCAGGGTATGCCAGGCCGCCCAGGGCGGAAGCGTGCTGGAGTTTGGCCTGCGCCGTGCCCAGGGCCCCGATGCGGGTATATACGGCGCAAGGGCCGCCATCATCGGCGGGTGCAGCGCCACAAGCAATGTGCTTACCGGCCAGCTTTTTGGCATTCCCGTCAAGGGCACCCACGCGCACAGCTGGGTCATGTCCTTTGGCAGCGAACTGGAGGCATTCCGCGCCTACGCCGAAACTTTTCCCGACAGCTGCCTTTTGCTTGTGGATACCTACGATACGCTGCGCAGCGGCGTGCCCAACGCCATCGCCGTATTTCGGGAGCTGCGGGCAAAGGGCTTTGAGCCTGTGGGCATACGCCTGGACAGCGGCGATTTGACGTACCTGAGCCGTACGGCCAGGCAAATGCTGGACGATGCCGGGTTCCCCAAGGCGAAGATATTTGCCAGCGGTGATTTGGATGAGGACGTCATCTGGAACCTCATCGCCCAAGGCGCGCAAATAGACGTATGGGGCGTAGGCACCCGGCTTATTACCAGCCAGGACAACCCCGCCCTGGGCGGCGTTTACAAGCTGGCGGCAGAAGAAATCGACGGCGTGATTCACCCGCGGATCAAGATTTCAGAAAATCCGCAAAAGATAACCAACCCGGGCCTAAAGGTGCTTTATCGCGTCTATGACGGGCAAACGAAGAAAGCGGTAGCCGACCTGATTGCCCTGGCGGAGGAGACCTATGACGTATCCCAGCCGCTGCGGCTGTTTGATCCGGAGAATACATGGAAAACCATGACCGTGACGGATTACATTCTGCGCCCGCTTCTTGTTCCTGTATTTTCGGGAGGCGAGCTGGTGTATGATTCCCCTTCGCTGCTTAAGATACAGGCCTATGCCGCCAGTGAAATCGATTCCTTCTGGGGTGAATACAGGCGACTTCAATCGCCCCACCGCTACAAGGTGGACTTAAGCCAGCCGCTGTATGATCTGAAGCAGCACTTGCTGTCCCTGGGCGGCAAAACTGTCTGAATACATTGAATGCAGGGAGGCAGCGCCATGCCGGTAACCGCCTGGAAGAACAGATTGTACCGATTGGCCCTGCCTTTTTGCGGTTTGCGTGTAACAGGCCGGGCACAATGTGATACGCCGGCAATGGAAAGCGAATTGCATCGGCTGGAAACAATTTTCCGCCGCCATCATGTGGTGGGCGCAAGCCTTCAACTGATCCGGGGCGGCTGCCTTGGCCCGCTGATAACGTATGGCTGTGCACGCCTGCCCAGTTACGCGGTTTCTGCCGCCACTGTTTTCCGTGCCGCCTCCATCACAAAGCTTGTAACGGCTGTGGGAGCCATGATGCTGGCGGAAAAGGGGGTGCTCAACCTTGAGTCTCCCGCTCAGGCGTATCTGCCTTATCCCGTGCGCAATCCGCTGTACCCTGACAGGCCCATCCTTGTAAAGCATTTGCTGTCCCACACCTCCAGCCTGTGGGATGGCCCCGGTTATGAAAAGGCGATGCGCGCCCCGGTGCCGCTCCCATCGCTTTTGGCTGATCCCAAAAACTATCTTCAATCCGCTCCCGGCGAGGCATTCCGTTACAGCAATCTGGCTGCGGGCATGGTAGGCAGCGTGATGGAGGTTGCCACAGGTAGGTCCCTGGAAGCGCTGATGCGGGAAATGGTCTTTTTGCCGCTTGGGATGAATGCTGCTTATACGCTCAAGAGCCTGCCTGATATCAGGCAGGCGGCAAACATATACCGCGTTATGCCTTCCGAAGGCGGGGCCCCCTTGTTTGATGCCGAAAAAAGGCTTCAATCGGCCGATGATATGCGCGATCCCGCGCCGGAATACCATTACCTTGCGGCTGCCGGCAACCTGTTCACTGACGCTTCCTCCCTGGGCAAGCTTGTGTGCATGATGGCAAAGGGCGGCATGCCGCTTCTGTCCAGGGCAAGCATGCAAATAATGCAGACACCCGCCGCGGCCTATGGGAAAAGCGCGCCCCGTGCCTGGCATTGCCTGGGCCTTGTATCCGTTCATGATCCAAGCCTTCCAACCGGCCGCCTGTATGGGCATCAGGGCTTTGCCTACGGTGCGGCGGAGGGCGTGTTTTATGAGGAATCCACCGGAAACGGGTTTGTATGTCTTAACAACGGTGCCAGTGAAGCGCGGCACGGCCACCTAGCCTCCGTCAACCGGGATTTGATCACCTGGGCGCTGCGGCCCATGGGAGGCCTATAATGGATGTAATCACCAATCTATCCATCCAAAAAGGCAGGGTTCGGATTTCCGCTGAGGGAAGGCAGGATTTTCTCATTCCCTTGTCTGTTTTTCGCAAACAGCCCATCTCGCAGGGGGATGTCCTGGATATGGATGTCTATGCTCAGGGCCTGGCGCCGCTTTTGTATCGCCACGCATTGGACCGGGCTGTAAAATATCTGACCGTGCGTGCCCGGTCGCGCAAGGAAGTTACAACCCACCTTGAACGGTATGGGTACCCTGATGATACTGTAGAGATGGCACTTCTTAAATTGGAAAAAACAGGGGTTCTGAACGACACGGATTTTGCCGAGCAATGGGCAAGGGCCCGAAGTGAAAAGGGCTTGGGAAAAAGGATGATCGCCAGGGACCTGTATCAAAAGGGGATATGCAGCGAAACTGCGGAAACAGCGCTTCATGAACTGGATGAAGCGCAGCAGCTTCGCAAGGCCAGGGAGCTTGCAGAAAAATGGCTGCCCAGGTATCAGAATGAAGATTGCAGGGAAGCAGCCCGTAAACTGATGCAGGCTTTGGTGCGAAGGGGCTATGACTGGGAAACTGCCAGAACCGCCGTCACATGTTTGCGCGAGGAACGATCATAAAAAAATCAGCCATCCTGCACCTGTCAGGATGACTGATTTTTTTGAATAAACGATTATTTGCTGTACTTGGCGCGCGCTTGGTAGTGGGTGTGCAAAAGCTCGTGCGCCTTGTGGCTGTTGGGCTTTTCCAAAAACTCCTCGTACAGCTTCTGGACGCCTTTGTTTTCGTGGCTCTTGCGCAGGGCCTTGCCTTTATCCTCGCCGTACAGGGCCGCGGCCCGCAGCGCGCCGGGGTTTATATCCATGCGCTTTTGCGCGGATACAATGGGCTGGCCGCCGCCGGTAACGCATCCGCCCGGGCAGCCCATAACCTCAATGAAGTGATACGTTTTTTTGCCGCTCCGCACGCTTTCCAGCACCTTGGCGGCATTGGCGGTGCCGTGGGCCACGGCCACACTCAGGGGAATATCACCCACCTGGATGGTCGCTTCCTTCACGCCTTCCAAACCGCGCACCTGTTCAAACTCCACCTTGGGCAGTTCCTTGCCGGTTACGACTTCATACGCCGTGCGCAGCGCAGCCTCCATAACGCCGCCGGTGGCGCCAAAGATAACGCCGGCACCCGTGCTTTCGCCCAACAGATCGTCAAAGTCCTCATCAGGCAGGCGCACAAAATCGATACCCGCCTCCTTGATCATTCTGGCCAGTTCCCTTGTGGTTATTACCGCATCCACATCCGGGTATCCCGCGGCGGAAAGCTCCGGCCTTTGGGCCTCAAACTTTTTCGCGGTGCAGGGCATAACGGATACTACGGCAATATCGCCGGGGTCTATACCGGCCTTCTTGGCGTAATAGGTCTTTACCACAGCGCCCATCATTTCATGGGGGGATTTGCAGGAGGACAGGTTGGGTATGAACTCCGGGTAGTAATGCTCGCAATACTTGATCCAGCCTGGCGAGCAGGAGGTAATCATGGGCAGAACTCCGCCGTTGTTGAGGCGGCCCAGCAGCTCGGTTGCTTCCTCCATAATGGTCAGGTCCGCGGCGAAATCGGTATCAAATATTTTGGCAAAGCCCAGACGGCGCAAGGCCGATGCCATTTTCCCGGTGACGCTGGTGCCGATTTCCATGCCGAATTCCTCGCCCAGCGCAGCGCGGACGGCAGGGGCCGGCTGCACCACCACATGCTTTTGAGGGTTACTGAGCAGCTTCCATACCAAATCAATCCCGTCTTTTTCCCGAAGCGCCCCCACCGGGCAGGCGGTAATGCACTGGCCGCAATTGATGCAGGCCATTTCACCCAGCCGCATTTCCCACGGCGGCTCTATGGCTGTTTCAAAGCCGCGGTTCACCGCCCCGATAACGCCTACATCCTGCGCTTTTGAGCAGGCGGCCACGCAGCGGCGGCAAAGCACGCACTTGTTGTTGTCACGGACAATGGAAGGGGAAAAGTCGTCCACATCATAGGCGATCTTCTTGCCCTCAAAACGGCCCCCGTCTTCCACGCCCAGCTCATTGCACAGCGTTTGCAACTCACAGTTCTGGCTGCGCACACAGGTGAGGCATTTTTTATCGTGGGTGCTCAGTATCAATTCCAGGTTGATTTTACGTGCCTCCCGGACGGCAGGCGTATTTGTCCTGACCACCATATTGGGGGCTACAGGCAGCACGCAGGACGCCTGCAGGGCGCGGGCGCCTGTATCCACCACGCAGATACGGCAGGCCCCAATCTCGTTCAGGCCCTTCAAATAGCATAGCGTCGGGATATTGATATGCGCCTTCCTGGCGGCCTCCAGCACGGTAGTACCGGCGGGGACTTCCACCTTTACGCCGTCAATGGTCAGCGAAACCAGTTGTTCCATGTTTTCTTCCTCCTCGCCGTCAATTCTTGACGATGGCGCCAAAGCGGCACTTTTCCATGCAGGCGCCGCACTTTATGCACTTTTGCGTATCAACCTTATGCTGTTTGCGCACCTCGCCCGTGATGGCCCCCGCCGGGCACACCTTGGCGCACAGCGTGCAGCCGCGGCACTTGTCGGTAATAACATAGCTCAAAAGCGCCTGGCAATGATGGGCGGGGCAGCGTTTTTCCTTGATGTGGGCCTCATATTCGCTGCGGAAATACTTCAGCGTGGATAGAATGGGGTTTGGCGCCGACTGCCCCAGGCCGCATAGCGCCGTAGCCTTGATATTCCTGGCCAGCGTCTCCAGCTTGTCGATATCCTCCATCTCGCCCTTGCCATCCACAATCCGCTCCAGAATTTCCAGCATGCGCCTGGTCCCAATGCGGCAGGGTGTGCATTTTCCGCAGCTTTCATCCACGGTAAAATCCAGAAAGAAGCGGGCGATATCCACCATGCAATCATCCTCATCCAGCACGATCATACCGCCGGAGCCCATCATAGAGCCGATTTCCGTAAGTGTATCGTACTCAATGGAGATATCCAGATGCTCGGCCGGGATACAGCCGCCGGAAGGGCCGCCGGTCTGCACGGCCTTATACTGCTTGCCGCCGGGGATGCCGCCGCCGATATCGTATATAATCTCACGAAGCGGCGTGCCCATGGGCACCTCCACCAAGCCGGTATTGTTAATCTTGCCGCCCAACGCAAACACCTTTGTCCCCTTGGAACGTTCCGTGCCGATGG
>JAEWNM010000310.1 GCA_023392755.1 Bacillota bacterium | reverse complement strand
TACCATGAAAAGGGATGCGGCCGGCGGCCCGCAGGTTTCAGCGCAGCAAAACGACGGGCGTATCACCCGCGTCGGCGCTATCCTGCGCAGGTTCCGCTTAGATGAGCTGCCGCAATTTTTCAACATCCTTAAGGGGGACATGAGCATGGTCGGCCCCCGGCCTGAAATGCTGGAGAATGTCGCCCAGTACAGCAGGGAGTTTCCCGCTTTCGTCTACCGGCAGAAGATGAAGGCCGGGCTGACGGGCTATGCCCAGATCGAGGGGCGCTATAATACCACCGCCAAAGACAAGCTGATGATGGACCTGATGTATATAGAGAACTATTCCATCTGGATGGATGTCAAGCTCCTTTTGCGTACGCTGACCATTTTTTTCAAAACGGACAGCACCCAGGGGTTTGCCGGAAAGCAGGAGGCGCCTGCCCCTGCGGCGATGAACCCGGGAACGGGCGGCACGGACATACCTGCCATGAATGTAATGAACAGAACGGCGATGGACCAGGGTGGGCCATCCATTGCCCGCAGTGCAAGCCAGGAATGATCTTCCTGCGGATAATGAGAATAAATGGTTAGACTGCCTGAAGGAAAAATGAGGAACTGAATTTTATGAATATATAGGCTGCATAGTCATTGACTTTTGCATATATTACACCTATAATGCAATGTATTGGTATCGGAAATCGGCTGTATCCTGCGCCATTTGGCGCAGGTGTCTTGCGTGCATGTTTTGATATCACCCTTGTTCCGGAGGCAGCTTGATTGGGAGGAGATATTGGGGAATGGATTCGAAAATGCTCAAATACATCCTGAAAAGGTTGCTGTTGGCGGTATTCACCATATTTTTGATAACAACCATCACTTTTTTTGTCATGCACGCCGTGCCCAGCAGCCCGTTCAACAAACAGAAGGCGATGACACAGGCCGTTATCAATGCGCTGAACGCGAAATTCGGGCTGGATAAGCCTTTGTTCGAGCAATATTTGATTTACTTAGGGAATGCATTGAAGCTTGACTTCGGTGATTCCATCTATTACCGCGGGCAGTCGGTTTTTGGCTTGGTCATCACCGGCTTCTCCGTCAGCATGAAGATAGGCCTGACGGCGGCCGGCCTGGCGTTGGTGCTCGGAACGGTAATGGGCTCCCTTGCGGCCATCAAGCGCGGCAGCACGCTGGACAAGGTGATTCTTATAACGACCACCGGCTCCGTATCGCTGCCTTCCTTCGTTATTGCCATTATACTGTTATGGACCTTTGGAGTCTGGTGGCCCATACTGCCAACGCGGGGCGACCAGCTGGCCGGCCTGATTATGCCTGTCGTCGCCCTGATGCTGTATCCCTGTGCGTATATCACAAGGCTGTCCCGCTCCTCGATGCTGGATGTGCTGGGGCAGGACTATATACGGACCGCCAGGGCCAAGGGTGTGTCCCGCATGAAGGTGCTGTTCAAGCACGCGCTGAAAAACTCCCTGACGCCTGTGATCACCTATGCCGGCCCCATGATCGCCTATATTGTGACGGGAAGCTTTGTGGTAGAGCAGATTTTTTCCGTGGCGGGGCTGGGGAAGTATTTTGTCAACAGTATTCAAAACAGCGATTATACGCTGATCATGGGCACGACCATTTTCTTGTCGGTGATCATGGTCTTCATGAATTTTTTCAGCGATATTGCTTACAAAATCCTCGATAAGCGGATCGACTTTTCGTGATAGGGGCGGTAATGTAAATATGATGGAAAATGAAAGAATACCGGCGAAGCAGGTCCTGAGCATGCAATTGGATCTGTCCAAATTTGAGAAGGCGACAGACGAAGAAAAGGCACGGCAGGACCGGATGCGGGAAAGCACGACCTTTTTCCGCGACGGCCTTCGCAAGCTAAGGCAGAACAGGATCGCTGTCATTTCGCTTCTGGTAATTGTTATTATCAGCCTGGTCGCTTTTATCGTGCCTACCTTTTATCCATACGACTATTTGACAACCAGCGCCAGCCGCAAAAGCCTGTCGGCCAACTATCTGGCTCCTTTTGAGTACAGCGCAGAGGAACAGAAGGTGATGGACGGGGGCGGAAAGGTTTTTCCGCATATTCTCGGTACCGATGAATTGGGGCGCGACTATGCCGCCCGCGTTATATACGGTACCCGCGTTTCGCTGACCGTAGGCATTATTGCCGCCATCATCGTTGTGATCATCGGGGTGATCTACGGCGCCATATCGGGCTATTTCGGCGGCAGGGTCGACCTGATCATGATGCGTATCGTAGATATCATATACTCGCTGCCGGATATGCTCATCATTATACTGCTGTCGGTTTCCATCAAGGATGTGCTCAACGCGGGAGTGCTGGCCAATACGGCGCTGGCCAAGATGGGGTCGGGGCTGATCAGCATATTCATTGTGTTCGGCCTTCTATACTGGGTGGGCATGGCCCGCCTGGTGCGCGGCCAGGTGCTGGCGCTGAGGGAGCAGGAGTTTGTGCTCGCCGCCAGGGCCATCGGGGCGCCGCCCAGCCGTATCATCCGCAAGCATATGCTGCCCAACTGCATATCGGTCATCTTCATATCGGCCGCCCTGCAAATTCCGGCGGCAATCTTTACGGAGAGCTTTTTGAGCTTCCTGGGCCTGGGCGTTTCCATTCCCATGCCCAGCCTTGGCTCCCTGGCATCCGACGCCCGTTCCCAGATGACGGTGCGGCCTTACCTGCTAATCCTTCCGGCGATGGTGATTTTCCTGCTCATCCTGTCGCTGAACCTATTGGGGAACGGGCTGCGCGATGCCTTCGATCCCAAGCTGAAGGAGGCAAAGAAATGAGTCTTTTGGAAGTCAGAAATCTCTGCACCTCGTTTATGACCGAATCGGGAGAGGTGAAGGCGGTCAACGATGTCTCCTTTTCCCTGGATGCGGGCAAGGTGCTTGGCATAGTGGGGGAATCGGGATCGGGAAAGAGCGTTACGGCCTATTCCATACTTCAGATACTGACACACCCCGGTAAAATCAAATCCGGAAGCATTAAGGTGAAAGGCACGGAACTGGTGGGATGTGACGATCAGACGATATGCTCCATCCGCGGGAATGTCATATCCATGATCTTCCAAGACCCCGTGACGTGCTTGAACCCGGTCTACACAATAGGCAACCAGCTGGCGGAAGGCATATTGCTGCATACAAAGCGCACCAAGGAGCAGGCCTACGCGCGGGCAAAGGAAATGCTGGAGCTCGTAGGCATCAACGAGCCCGAAAAGCGGCTGAAACAGTATCCGTATGAGCTTTCCGGCGGCATGCGTCAGCGCGTGATGATTGCCATGGCGCTGGCGTGCGAACCGGATATCCTGATAGCAGACGAGCCGACCACGGCGCTGGATGTTACCATTCAGGCGCAGATCCTTGAACTGATGAAGGACCTGCAAAAGAAGATGGGCATGGCCATTATTCTCATCACCCACGACCTGGGTGTTGTAGCGGGCATGTGCGACGAAATCGATGTCATGTACGCCGGCAGGATTGTCGAGCGCGGCACGGTGAACGATATTTTTTATTCGCCCAAGCATGAATATACCAAAGGGCTGCTGCGTTCCATACCCAGCATCGCGGATGATGAAAAGCAGCGCCTTGTTCCCATAACGGGCACACCGGTGGATATGCTCAGCCTGCCGGACGGCTGCGCTTTCTCGCCGCGTTGCGGGAGCGCCATGAAGATTTGCCTTGACAAACAGCCGCCGGAAATCGTTTTCCCCGGCGGTCATGCGGCATCCTGCTGGGTTAATGTGCAGGAAGGCCTTCGGGATGGCACAATCGCCTTTCAGGATTGCGGGCTAGGCTGCCGCCAAAAGGGAGATGAGAAAAAATGAGCGACAGACAACAAAACGCGGCCGCCATGGCGCCGGACGAAATTCTTGCCGTGAAAGATTTGAAGGAATATTTTGATATCAATATCGGGCTGTTCAAATCAAAACCGCTCAAGGCGGTGGACGGCATCTCCTTTTCCATCAAGCGCGGGGAAACGCTGGGCTTGGTAGGTGAGTCCGGCTGCGGCAAGACGACGGTGGGCCGGACCATATTGCACCTGTACGAGCCGACTGCGGGAGACATCATCTTTAACGGCGTCAACATTAAAACGCGCCAGCAGGTTATGGAAATGCGCAAAAAAGCGCAAATGGTATTCCAGGACCCCTATTCTTCGCTGAATCCGCGAATGACCGTAGGCGATATCATTGGCGAACCGCTGGATGTGCACAAGCTGTATTCCACCAAGGCGGAACGGAAAGCCCGCATCAAGGAGCTGATGGACAGTGTAAGCCTGTCGCCCGAGCATGCCACCCGGTATGCCCACGAGTTTTCGGGCGGGCAGCGTCAGCGCATCGGCATTGCCCGCGCGCTGGCCATGTCGCCGGAACTGCTCGTTTGCGATGAGCCGGTTTCCGCGCTGGATGTGTCGATTCAGGCGCAGATGATCAACATGTTTGAAGACCTGCAAAAGGAATATGGCCTTACATACCTGTTTATTGCCCATGATTTGTCGGTGGTCAAGCATATCTCCAACCGCATCGCCGTTATGTATCTTGGCAAAATTGTGGAGATTGCGGAGTCCAATGAGCTGAGCCGCATGCCTATTCACCCCTATACAATTTCCCTGTTTTCAGCTGTGCCGGTTGCTGATCCCGAGATTGAGCGCAAGCGGCAGCGGATCGTGCTGGAGGGGGATGTTCCCAGCCCGCTGAACATGCCCAGCGGCTGCGCCTTCCGCCTTAGGTGCGCATATGCCACCGATAAGTGCGCCAGTGAATGCCCTGCGCTTACGGAGCGCGGCGACGGCCACCAGGTGGCATGCTGGAACAAATAAGGGCGGAGCAATAATAAAGGAAAATTCATGCACACCGGGCCTTGGCAATTGACACAGAACATGGATTGTGTTATTGTTTGATATACTAATCATTGTAAAATGATTACTATATGCGTACCATTTCGGTCAGTAGAAAAGGAGGGTACCCATGAAGAGAATCGTTGCGTTTTTCCTGATGCTCATGATGGTTATGGCATGCGTTTCCGTGCCTGCCATGGCGGAAGGCCAGGACCTGGTCGTCTGCGTCGGCCCCGACCCAGAGACGCTGGATCCCGCCCTCAACGCGTCTGTTGACGGCTCCATCATCCTGACCAACGCCTTCTCCGGCCTGTATGGCTATAACAGGAACGAAGCCGGCGAAATCGTTGTCTTTCCCGACTGCGCTCAGGAGATCGTTACCCCCACCCCCTTGGGTGACGGCAGGTATCAATATGTGGTCAAGCTGAAGGAAGGCCTCAAATGGTCTGACGGCGTGGATATGAAGGCTTCGGACTTCACCTATGCCTGGAACCGGGCCGTTGAACCCTCCACCGCCTCCGACTATCAGTACATCTTTGACGTCATCGACGGCTATGACGCGGAGAAGCCCGCGCTGAACATTTCCGCGGATGACGCGGCAGGCACGGTCACCATCGTGACCAAGTCTTTCTGCATCTACTTTGACCAGCTTCTCGCCTTCCCCACCTACTACCCCGTCCGCAAGGACCTGGTGGACACCTATGGCGAAGCATGGCCCACCGATCCCAAGTCCTACATTTCCAACGGCGCTTTCAAGATGAGCTCTTGGACGATTGGCGACAAGATCGTTTTTGTCAAGAACGACCTGTATTGGGACGCCGCTTCCGTCAAGCTGGACAGCATCACCTACGCCCTGTCTGACGACGACGACGCCATCTTCGCCAATTACTCCAACGGAACCTATATGCTGGCTACCAATGTGCCCATCTCCCAAATCCCGATTTTGAAGAATGACCCCGCCCGTATGGATGTGGACTTCTTCATCGGCGACTACATCGGCGTCTACTTCCTGGAGTTCAACGTTGAAAAGTCTTTTGCCCCCGGTATCGGCGCTGTCAGCGACAGTGATGAAGCCTGGGCCAACTGGACGCCTGCCCAGAACGCCGAAGTCCGCCGCGCTCTGAGCCTGCTCATTGACCGCAACTACATCGTAACCCAGATCACCCAGGCCGGCCAAAAGCCCGCGTACGGCTTCGTCCCGATCAGCATGGATGACGGCACCGGCACAGAATTCCGCTCCAAGGCAACGCCCTGGTGGTCTGTGGCTGAGGAAGACTATGACGCCAACTGCGAAGAAGCCATCGAAATCCTCAAAAAGTACTATACATACGATGAAGCGACGGAGATGTTCACCGACTTCCCGACCTTCGAGTACAGCGTGAACCCCACCAGCGGCAACCTGGCCATGTGCGCCGCCATCAAGGATATGTGGGATGATTACGGCATCGAGGCATCCGTTGACCAGCGCGTCTGGTCCGTTATTCAGACCGCATTGACCGATGGCGACTTCACCATGTCCCGCCTGGGCTGGATCGCGGACTACAACGATCCCATCAACTACCTGGAGATTTACGTAGGCGCATCCGGCAACAACCACCCGCGCCTTGGCAAGAACGGCAAGATTGGCAGCGGCGCCTTCTATGGCGAAAACGGCGACCAGACCTGGGCTGACGCCTATGAGTCGCTGGTTACGCAGATCAAGACCGAGCCCGACCTTGCGGCCCGCGCCGAAGTGATGTACAAGGCGGAAACGATCCTGCAAAAGGCAATGCCCGTTCTGCCGATCTACTACTATACCAACGTGTTCCTGTGCAATACCTCCCTGGTGGATTACATCTACTCTCCGCTGGGCTGGATCAACTTCAAATACGCCAGTATCGCGAAGTAACATGCATCTATCCGGCATAGGCGGAAGAATATTCCGCTAAGGACCAACAATCACAAAAGCTGCCCTTCCATCCGGCTTCCGGGTGGAAGGGTTTCTTTTTTTGCTTTTGTCCTATGGCGGAGGAATCCTTTTCCCATATGCCGAATGATCTATCGATATGGGTGAGTTAAACCATTCGGAGGTGGAACGCGGATGAGAACGACGCTTATGGTGATGGCGGCTGGCCTTGGTGCCCGCTACGGAGGCAATAAGCAGATTGACCGGATAGGCCCCAATGGGGAAATCCTGATGGAATATTCCATATACGATGCGCTTGAAGCCGGATTTGACAAGGTGGTCTTTGTGATCAAAAAGGACATGGCCGCCGTTTTTCAGGACATGGTTGGCAACCGGCTTGCTCAAAGGCTGGAAGTGCGTTATGCCTTTCAGGAGCGTGACTCGCTTCCCGGCGGCTTTGTTCCGCCATCCGGACGGACCAAGCCGTACGGTACGGTGCACGCAGTGCTATGCGCAAAAGATTTGATCCATGAGCCCTTTGCCGTTATCAATGCAGATGACTATTACGGGAAAGAAGCGTTCACAGCCATGCGAAGCTCTCTGTGCGCTCTGCCGGAGCGCAGCCATGCTTCCATGGTAGGGTACAGGCTGAGGAATACCGTATCGGAAAACGGCCATGTGACAAGGGGCGTTTGTGAGGTGGACGAAAGGGGCAAACTGATTGGCATTACGGAGACATACCGCATTGCGCTTTGCCCGGACGGCGTAATCCGTGATATGGAAAAGGATGTACAGCTTGATCCCAAGGCCCTTGTGTCC
>JAEWNM010000193.1 GCA_023392755.1 Bacillota bacterium | reverse complement strand
ATCTCATAGTGCGCCGGCAACTTAAGTCTTCGAAATTTTCTGTATTTTGGGAAAACATTACCATCCATTCGTCTAATACATGAAGGAGGTGAGCGACGGGTGGAAGTTGTCATGGGTCCTGACTGTGCCCGGGAGGAGCAATTGGCACTCCTGATGGATCAATATGAAGTTCCGCTTAAGCGCATGTGCTGCGTATACCTGCGCGATGCTGCGTTGGCTGAGGATGCGGTCCAGGAAACTTTCGTAAAAGCATTTAAAACCCTTGATTCCTTTCGCGGTGAATCTACGCAAAAGACATGGCTGATGCGCATTGCCATCAATACCTGCAAGGACATGCGCCGCGCATCATGGTTCCGTTATGTGGACCGTAATGTGACGCTGGATGGCATACCCGCGCCCACCTGTGATAGAACCTATGAGCAGGTAGAGCTGATCATGGATGTTATGCGCCTGCCCGGAAAATACCTGGAGGTTGTGCTGCTTTACTACTATCAGGGGATGACTGCAAGGGAAATTGCCCAGGTATTGAAAATCCCGCACCAAACGGTATCATCAAGACTTGAGCGCGCAAGAGAGAAGCTGCGCGCTGAGCTGGGGGGAGGGCAGCATAATGGATAATAAAGCATGGGATGAATTTGATCTTCAACACGCCATCGATGCTCAATTCTCCAGTATCACAAAGAATCCGGAGCTGTACAGAAACGTGCTCCGGCAAGCGAGAGGGGAAATTGTTGTGAAAAAGAAGATTTCCTTTATACTGGTGTTCATTTTAATGCTGGTTTTAATCATGGCCACAGCATTGGCCGCATCGGTTTGGCATACATTTTTCGAGCCGGTGGTAACAATTGAAGCGAAGAGTGGCAGCTTCGCAACATGGACGTTGAAAGAAAAGCTTATGTTGTTGGATCTCATGATAGATAATGGCATACAGATACCCACCGACAAATTGAAGCAGTTGTCTGACGATTCCGTCGAGACAGACAAGAAGGAGCAGATGGCGACAGAAATCATTGTAGATCAATATGGGCGAGAGGATGCTCTTTCTCACATCGACATCATGGAGGATGTAAAGGGGCCTATTGATACATGGTCGCTTGAGGATAAAGCATGGTACAGCCAACTCATGCAAAAGTACGGTCGCCTTGGAGACGATAAGCTCAACATTCTGCCGGGAGCCCAAGACCTTACCAAAGAAAAGGCCGTTGAAATTGCCGCGCAGGCGCTATCAGCCGCCCGGGGAATTTCCTTGAGCGCATCGCAGATTCACAGCGCATATGTTTCGTACTTTGTCTGCCCTGCTGCCGATGTGGAACATCCACGCTGGCTTGTGGAATTTGAAGGGTACAAAGTCTTGCTGACCAAATCCGGTGAGGTAACCGAGGACCCGAAACTGGGCATACTGTCGCCTGTACACGAAATGCAGCGGGAAGCGGAACAAGACCTGAAAATACAGGAACAAAGCAAAACCATTGCCGAAATGGAAAAAGTACTAGGCCCAACACATACTTGGTCACTCAAGGATAAGCTGGTTATCAGCCAAAGCTATCGTTTGCCCGCCGCAGGCGACCTGTCTGAGGAGGAGGCGATTACAAAGGCAAAAGAAGCGCTTATAGAAGCATACGGCGTAGAAGAAAGCGTTTTGGATCAGTACACTCCCTACGTATGGCTTGAGCGCGGGAACAGAAACAAAGATAAATGGGAGTATATATACAGAATTGATTTTGGCACAGTTGAGCGGCCTCATATTTATGGGGTGATTATGATGTCAGAAACAGGAGAAATCCTGGAAACCTATTGTCCGGCTGACACAGTAATAAGCAACGGCTGAGATGCAGGAATGAACCGCATAATCGCTGTGTATACCCGAGTTCCGTTTTTCCGGCGGAAGGGCCTTGATTGAAAGCGATCCCCCGGTTCGATTGGGTTTCGGGTTGCTTATTCCTCATCCCTCATCCCATAGCTGATCCTACGATAGCTTGTTACCCCGATCCATGCGGCATCAGCAAGGGCGTAAACGGCGATATGCAAAGCCACAGCCAGGCTTCAACGGAAGTCTGGCTGTGGCTTTGTACAAAACAAGCAAAAATCCGTCTCTTGCGAGACGGATGGTGGTGCGATCGACGGGACTTGAACCCGTACCCTCTCGGACACGCCCCTCAAACGTGCGCGTATGCCAATTCCGCCACGATCGCTTAGCCGATATCGCGCCCGCTTCAGGGTCTGTACAAGACGTCACTTAAGCGGGCAGCGATAATTAGTATAAAGGGGAAAGGCTTTTCTGTCAAGACTTCCGTGCGATTTTGGCCGCATTTTTCGGGTCCTTTTTTCTGGTAACCATTTTGGGAAGGAAGCCCATATTTGTGATATGCCCATCGGAGCTAGAAAGCAACTTGCTTCTTTCGCATAAGGCAGATAAAACTACTTCCGCTTCATAATCCGGTTCTTCAGCGCCAGCAGACGGAAGAATATTTCCCTCGGGTTTTCATCCTCGTACAGGAATGCGCCGTTGCCTGAGAAGGAAGGCTCCATAAAATCCCACCAGGTAAGCGCTTTGATCTCCTTTCGTGCGGCGGCCAGGGTGTAAAATTGCTCCATCCAGTCGGCCTGGGTGCGCTCGTTCCAGCCGCCATGCCAGGTACCTTCGGACATGGACAGCTGTGACCAGCTGCTGCCGGATTGGCCGGCAGCGCCGCGTGTACCGCCGTTTACGCCCATTTCTGTGATATGCACGGGTTTGCCAAGCGCCGCAAACACATTCAGCATACGGTTGACTGCAACCATATCCCTGGCCGGGAAATAAAGCTGTATGCCCACCGTGTCAAACTGTACGTCCGCATCAAGCAGCGCTTTGAAATATGCCAGCGGTGAACGGAGACGCTCCGGCAGCGCGCCGTAGCAGGTATATCTGCCTGCCACATACTCGGCGAAGGGCAGGCAAATGTTCACAATGGCGGTGGCGCGGTCATTGGCTTCGTGTAGCGCGTCGCAGCAGGTGCGTGTCAATTCCACAAGCTGGGTCTGGTTCAGTTCAAAACAGTTGGCCCAGTCGTGCGCTTCGTTCATGGCGTCCCATACGTCAATGCGCCCCTTGTATGCTTCCACGTGGTGACGGGCAATGGCACGGGCGCTGTCCTTCAGCGTGTCAAAGGGCTGCCCCAAAAGCCAGGGAGGGTTCACGCTTTGATGGCCAAACCACAGGGGATGGCCCTTGGGCATAATGTTTTTGCTCAGAAGGAAGTCCAGCGCGGCATCGATATATGCGTAATCGTAACGGTCCTTTTCGGGCACGGTTCGGCCTGCGTAAAAGGGAAGTGTGGCAAAATCAAAAGCCTGGGCAAAAAACTTGGCATAGCGCGCACCGGGTGAGGTGTAGCGCGCAAAATTACAGCCCAGCAGCAAATCATCTCTGGGGGCGGCAAATGCCCTTTGCTGTACGCTTTCAAATAGGGCGCCTTCCGCTGCATAGATTGCGTGGGAAAGTGCATACAGCCTGTTTTCAGGCGTGCTTACGCCCCTGTCGGCCAGATGGGCAAGCTCTTGGGCTGCGTCCAGGTGCCCTTGCGTGGCGGGGGATAGTGCAATGCCTTCGCTATGGGTCTTTGCTTCTTTTAGATAAGTGCGGATGGCCTCTGTCACAAAATCCACAAAGTCGCCAGTATACCCTTCACCCAGATTATCCGCCATAACCCAAATGTTGCCATATAGAGGCAGGCTTATTTTGGCATGCACCATGTAAGGCGTGCGGGTTACAGCCAGCTCAACCGTGCCATCCGGCAGTATGCGCTGCCTGCGTTCATCAGGCTCAAAATCCAGGCTGCTCGCGTAAACCGATTCCAGTTGAGGTTTGGGCATGGCTGTGCCGCCAAGGCCGTCCAGCCGTACGCGGATACATTGCATGAAAACTCCCCCTTATTAAAGCATAAAACCATCCGCCGTTTCCTTGACCATAAGGAAAATGGGACGCTCCTCAGGCGTACGGTTGGGCGTATGTATGGCCAGGCGCAAATTGCCGCCCAGATCCCTGAAGATCATGCCGTGGCCGCCATCGCCGCCATACAGGGGCCGGTCCTGCTGATGCCATGGACCCAGGATATGGCCGCTTTCACTCACGGCCAGACCAATGGCATAGCCAGTATCCGACATACTGGACCAGAGCATCCATAGCTGGCCGTTTTCGGGCCGGTATAGGAAGGGGCCATCGGTAACGTGGCCCTCAATACCGCTGGAGTGGCGGATTTTCTTTGTCCAGGCGGCATCCCTGGCGGCAAAGAGTGTATGCGGCTTCTTTTCGGGTCCAGTCAGGTCTGTCTTCAGCCGCTGGGCGCAAACGGTGCCGCCGCCTTCCTGCACCCATTCATGGCAGAATATGATCCAGGGCAACCCTTCCCCGTCTACATAGAGTGTGCCATCCAGACATTCCCAATCGGAAGGCGTGGCGGTCTCTGTTCCCCAGGGAGCAAACGGGCCAAACGGATGTTCAGCCCTGAGGATGCTGGTAGCCCGGCGGCGGTCCGGCGCTTTGAAGGAGGCAAACAGATAATAGCTGCCCCGGTATTTGTGCAGTTCAGGCGCCCAGAAATTCTGTTTGCCCCAGAATGTGTCAAGCGGCGCGAATACCCGGCCGCCGGGCATAAAGCCGGCCAGATCGTCACTTACATAGACATCAAAGCCGGCGGGTTCGCCGCGCCAGCAGTTGACGTCCGTTGTGCCATACAGGTAGTATTTTTCATCCTCCACAAAAACGTAAGGATCGCGTATTTGAATATCACCGCGATTAAGCATGTGCCATCCTCCTTATTAAATTGCTATGGTGCGCAATATACCTCCGTCGTAATCGGTGACCACACGCAAGCCGGATTCAGAGGAGAATACGGTTTTCCCGTTGACAAGCGCGGTGGCATGGCGGCCATCGCATTGAAGGGTATACGTTTTTTCACCCCATACCTGCGTATAGATGCAATCCCTGCCACCGGTGATGCCCCACCAGATTTCCTCCCCTTCCAGATGGATACCGTACAGGCGGGATATGTATTCCAATACAGCCAGCATCGTAGGCCCATAACCATCCAAATCGCCGGACCTTTTGCCTGAAAAAGGGTCGAATTGCTGCGTGAAAACGCAGTCTTCGCCCACTCCTTGAAAAAGCTTGTGGGCCAGCACCGTAATCAGCTTTTGATACCCGTAGTTTTCCAGCGCACGGATAGCCCGCTGGTATGTCAGCCCCTGGGGCTGTCCGCTCCAATCGTTGGTGGGTACGTTGGCAAAAAGGGGATCATTTGCCGCAACAGAGGGCAGAGGCATTGGCGTCCAGAATTCATCCGGGTTCAGAAGATGGTCTGATACGAACCTGCGGGCCATATCCGCCGAAAAGGATCCCCAATACATGCACCGCAGGTTGTTGTGGACAAGCGTGTCCATGAATCTGCCCGAGCGGTCACGGTCGAAGCATGCTCCGCGCTCCTCCCGCCAAAAAAAGGCACGTATAATGCTTTTTATCTCTTCAGCCCCGTTGCGCCAGTATGCGGCCTGCCCATCCTCTAGGATGGTTGATATTTTCGCCAGCGTGTCACGGGCGGAATAGGAGAAACTCATAAAATCCATGGAGGCCATGGGCACGATATCAAACCCGGCGGGTGGCGCTTCCTCCTCCCACCAGCAGGGGGCGTTGCCATACCGCTTTGCGTTGTCCTCGCCTGTATCGTATACGCACCAGGATTCCAGACAGCCGTCCGCGTCGGAGTCCCGCACGCGCCAAAGATATGCATCAAACCGCTCCAATGCGTTTTTTAGCAGCCGCAGATAAGCCTTGTCCCGGCCTGCCCAATAATACATGTTCAGGGCAGGTCCGGGAAAGCAAAAGCCCTGGAACTTGTTGAATTGCGGTACGACCTGTCCGTTCTTTGCCATGATGCTTCCTGGAATGCGACCGTCCGGCCGCTGATGCTCCATAAACAGAAGCTGATTGTTGATGGCGGAGGTCATGTCGCGTTTTGCGTACATTTCACCGCCCATGGGCTGGGTTTCCAGCCAGATTTTGTGATAGCCGCCGCCTTCAATCAGCACCTGGCGATCGCCGAAATTTTTGATGTTGTTTGTAAGCTTTGCTTCCGCCGCGTTAAACAGCTTCTGAATAAGCGGATCATCGATTTGCATTGTCACGCCGGTCTGAATAGGGTCCATATATGCAGCTCCTCTCCACGTACATTTATAGCAGAAAGCTTTCTTATGCGATATAGGCAAAATTTTCGACTATTTATATTTCGATGTGAACTATGATAAAATGCGTTTACAAGATACCTCCATGGAAGGGCGTAGAGTTCGTGATAACGACAAAGCGGTCGGCGGGTGCTTTATATGGCACATCATTCTGGGGGCGGATATGGCGGCGCATGCGCAACGACTGGCAAATTTACTTTTTGCTGCTGCCGGCGGTGATTTATTTTTTCTTCTATAATTACCTTCCACTCTACGGTGCGCAGATTGCGTTTCGCGATTATAAGTT
>JAEWNM010000185.1 GCA_023392755.1 Bacillota bacterium | reverse complement strand
AATGCTTCGCCGGCATGGGCTTTGAGGTGGTGGAAGGCCCGGAGGTGGAGCTTGACCACTACAACTTCGAGCTGCTCAATATGCCCAAGAACCATCCCGCCAGGGATGCCCAGGATACCTTTTATATCGATGAAAACACGGTGCTGCGCACCCACACCTCCCCGGCTCAGGCGCGCACCATGCTTTCCCGCAAGCCGCCCATCCGGGTGATTTGCCCCGGCCGGGTCTACCGCGCCGACGAGGTGGACGCCACCCATTCGCCTGTGTTCCATCAACTGGAAGGCCTGGTGGTGGACAAGGATGTGACCATGGCGGATTTGAAGGGCACGCTGGAGGCATTTGCCAAGCGGCTGTACGGCCCGGATATGCAGATACGGTTCCGTCCCTCCTTCTTCCCCTTCACCGAGCCCAGCGCGGAGGTGGACCTGACCTGCGTGGCCTGCCACGGTGCCGGCTGCCGCATCTGCAAGGGCACCGGCTGGATCGAGGTGCTGGGCAGCGGCATGGTGAACCCCAAGGTGCTGGACATGTGCGGCATCGACAGTACCGTCTATTCCGGTTTTGCCTTCGGTATCGGGTTGGACCGCATCGCCACGTTGCGCTACGGAATCCGGGATATGCGGCTGATGTTCGAGGGAGACACGCGTTTCCTGTCGCAGTTCCGTTAAGACGAGGAGGGTTAGGATATGAAGCTTCCCATGCAATGGATCAAGGACTACGCGGCTATCCCCGTGGACGCCAAAACGTACCAGGACCGCATGAGCTGGACCGGTACTGCGGTGGAGGGCGTGGAAGCCTTGGGCGAGGATATCGAAAAAGTGGTGGTGGGCCGTGTGCTCACCGTGGATAAGGTGGAAGGCAGCGACCATCTGCACGTGTGCCAGGTGGACGCTGGGCAGGGTGTGCATTTGCAGGTGGTGTGCGGCGCGCCCAATGTTGCGCCCGGCATACTGGTGCCCGTGGCCCTGGAGGGGGCGCGGCTCCCCGGCGGCGTGAAGATCAAAAAGGGCAAGCTGCGCGGCGTGATGAGCGAGGGCATGCTCTGTGCGGCCACGGAGCTGAACGTGCCCCAGGAGCTGTACCCCTCCGTGGGGGACGCGGGGCTGCTGATTTTTCAGGAAGAGTATCCCCTGGGCACCGACGTGAAAACTATCTTCGGCCTTGATGATACGGTGATCGATTTTGAGATTCTGGCCAACCGGCCCGACTGCCTGTGCGCCTGGGGCGTGGCCCGGGAGACGGCGGTGGCCCTGAAAACGGAGTTCAAAAAGCCGGAAATCACAGTGAAGGAAGCCGACGGCAGCATTCATGACTATGTCAAGGTGACAGTGGAGGATGCGGCTTTCTGCCCCCGGTATGTGGCCAGGGTCGTGAAAAACGTGCGCGTCGGGCCTTCGCCCCTGTGGCTGCGCAAGTACCTGTACGGCGCCGGCATGCGCTCCATCAACAACGTGGTGGATATCACCAACTTCGTCATGCTGGAGACGGGGCATCCCATGCACGCCTTTGATCTGGGCAAAGTCCGGGGCGGCGAGATCATTGTCCGCAAGGCGGCGGCCGGGGAAACCATCAAAACGCTGGATGGCAAGGAAAGAGCGATGACCGGCATCGAATTGCTCATCTGCGACGGGGAAGGCCCAACCGGCGTGGCCGGCATCATGGGCGGCGAGGAAAGCGAGATCACAGAAGCCACAAAATCCTTGATGTTCGAGTGCGCCGCCTTCGACCGCACCGGTACTCGCCTGGCCGCCAGAAGCCTGGGCATGCGCACGGAGGCAAGCGGCCGCTTTGAAAAGGGCGTCAGCCCAAATACGGCACTGGAAGCCATGCAGCGGGCCTGCCAATTGATCGGCCTATTGGATGCTGGAGATGTGGTGCCGGGCATCATCGACGTATACCCGAGCCCCCAAATGCCGCAGGTGGTCCGCGCTTCTCTTAATAGGATTGCCAGGCGCACCGGTGTGGATATTCCCAAGCAAGCCATGGTGGATATTTTGAAGAGCCTGCACTTTGAGGTCAAAGTTCTGGAGGACGGCGACGTCATCGAAGCCATCGTTCCCGCCTTCCGCCAGGATGTGGAAGGGGAAGCCGACCTTTCCGAAGAGGTGCTCCGCATCTATGGCTATGAAGCTATTCCCGCCACGCGCCTGCGGGGCGAGGCTACCCCCGGCGGGCGCAGCGAGGCCATGCGCTTCCGTGACGCCCTGGGCATGAAGCTGAACGGAATGGGCTTTTCCGAGATCATGAACTTCTCCTTCATCAGCCAGAAGGCGATAGAAAAACTGAATCTTGGTGAGGGTGACTGGCGGAATAAGCCGCTGACGCTAACAAATCCCCTGGGGGAAGATACGCGTGTCATGCGGCCCAGCCTCGCCCCCGGCATGCTGCAAACCTTGGCCCTGAACATGAACCGCGGCAATCAAAAGGCCTGGCTGTATGAAATTGCCGCGCTGTTTAACTCCAACAGACCCACTTCGGAAGGGCTGCCCACGGAGACGCCCACCCTTTGCATGGGGCTGTACGGCGGAAATGCGGATTTCTACACCCTCAGGGATGCCGTATTGGCGCTGCTGAAGGGCCTTGGCATTAAGGTCGAGATCATACCCGGCGGGGAAAGCTACCACCATCCCGGCCGCTGCGCCGGGCTTTATGCCAACGGGCAAAAGCTGGCGGTGCTGGGCGAGGTGCACCCCGACGTCAGGGAAGCCTTCGATGTGCCGGAGCGGGGGCTGATCGCGGAGATTGATTTAAGCCTTGTACGGGCACTGGCTTTGCCTATGGGCGATGTGAAAGCCCTCCCCCGCTATCCCGCCGTGAGCCGCGATTTGGCGCTGGTGATGGCCGATGGCCAGCCTGTCGGCCCCGTGATGGCGGCCATGGAAAAGGCGGCCGGCGCTTTGCTGGAAGATTGCCGCATGTTTGATGTGTACCGCGGCGCACAGCTTGGCGAGGACAAAAAATCCGTTGCCTTCTCATTAAGCTTCCGGGCGGCGGACCATACGCTGACGGAGGCGGAAATCGCGGGGGCGATGGAAAAGGTGCTCAAAGCCTGCGAGAAGGAATTCGGCGCTGTGATACGCGCGTAGCAGGGGACGCTTTACGGAAATGCTGCTTCTTTTCGGCTTGTCAAGGCCGAGAGAAGCAGCTTTCTGCTTTTTGATGGGCAGAAGGCTGCGCCTAAAAGGGCGGGGGCTGCCCGTGTAAAAAATTTTCCGCGATGCTATTGACTTGGAGTAAACTCCAGGTGATATGGTATGTACATGAGCAGTTGGCGGCGGAGAAAATTGATTTTGCGCAGGCATCACCCCTCAGGACAATCTATGTTCAATGAAAAACAAGGATGAGGAGGAATCAAACCATGGAGTACGTGAAGCTTGGAAACACCGGACTGGATGTATCCCGGATTTGCCTTGGCTGCATGGGCTTTGGGGATGTGGAAAGATGGACGCATAAGTGGGTGCTGGATGAGGAAAGCAGCCGGCCCATCATTAAAAAGGCGCTTGAGCTGGGTATCAATTTCTTTGATACGGCCAATATTTATTCATTGGGGAAAAGCGAGGAAATTCTCGGCCGTGCCCTGAAGGATTTTGCGGACCGGGATGAGGTTGTCATTGCGACAAAGCTCTTTTCCCGGATGAGGGACACACCAAATGGCGCAGGGCTGTCCCGCAAGGCGGTTCTGAGCGAGATTGACAAAAGCCTCAAGCGCCTTCAAACGGATTACGTGGACCTGTACATCATCCACCGCTGGGACTACTTTACCCCCATCGAGGAGACCATGGAGGCCATGCATGACGTGGTGAAAGCCGGGAAGGCAAGGTATATCGGCGCGTCCGCCATGTACGCCTGGCAGTTTCAAAAAGCGCTGTATACAGCCGAAAAGCATGGGTGGACGCGGTTTGTTTCCATGCAGAATCACCTGAACCTAATCTACCGCGAGGAAGAGCGGGAGATGATTCCCCTTTGCAAGGCGGAGAAGATTGCCCTTACGCCCTACAGCCCGCTGGCGGCGGGAAGGCTGGCGCGTGATTTCACAGAAACGACCATGCGGCTTGAAACGGATCAGGTTGCCAAGATGAAGTATGGCGCTACCGAGGAGGCCGACCGGCTGGTGATTGACCGGCTTGTGAGCATTTCGGAAAAATATGGCGTTCCACGGGCGCAGATCGCCCTTGCCTGGCTTATGCAAAAAGAACCTGTAACGATACCGGTTATCGGCGCCACGAAGCTTTCGCATCTGGAGAACCTGGTGCCGGCCATATCTGTCAAGCTGACACCGGAAGACGTAGCGTTTATGGAAGAGCCCTATGTGCCGCACCGTGTGGTTGGGGCTATCTAGCCACAGCAGTATCACTTTTGGATAAAAAGATAGCCGCCCTACCGCGGCAGGTGAGCCGCGGTAAGGGCGGTTTGCCATATAGTATTATAAGACAGGGATGTTCAAGGGATATATCCCTTGAACAGGGGTTCTTAGGGGACGGCGTCCCCTGTTTTCCCGTTTTTATATATTTGCTATTGCGTTTTCGCTCATTGCACAAGTCTAAAACCCCTTGAATTTCCTCATGTTTTTCTTCGCTTGTGAATTTGGCATTCGTTATTCCGTTGCTCATTTTTGCTCATTCAAAAAATGAAACGTGGTATTTGGTGTGGTATTTTTTACTTGGCCTTTCGGATTCTGCGCTGGTACACTTCCTCCATGATATCGGCTGTCCGCTGCATGTCTCCGTCTACTTCATGGCCGTATGTGGCCAGGGTGTCCATGGTCAGGCTGTGCCCGATGGCGGGCTTCATGAGGGCCAACGGGAGGTCTGCCTTGAGGAAGCTGATGGCCGAGTGTCGGATTTCGTGGAGGGTGGGGGTCATGCCGTGCAACGCGCCGTACCGCTTCCATGCGTATAGAATAGCATTCGTGTCCAGCCGTTAGCCGCGATCATTGGGGAACAGCCAGGGGCTGATGATTCCTCTTTGCTTGAGCATGGCCTTTTGTTCCTCCACCGTCTGCATGGCCATGGACGGCAGCTTGATCTGCCGGAGGGCATTCTTGTTCTTGCCTTGTGTTTCTTTGCCAAGGCGATTGAATGCTCTATGCAGGTCTAGCACACCATCCTTGATATCCTCCGTCTTAATGCCACACAGCTCGCCACGGCGCAGGACCACAAGGAATAGGAATCTATAGGCGTGGATGTAGAAGCCCGGCTTCACCTGGCCGCACCAGAGTGTGGTATCATTCGAAAAGAGAACGTCCACCGTATCCGGCTGCAAGATGGTCCTTTTTCCCACCGGCGCATCCGTGGGGATGGTCAGCGGCCTGGGGCCATCCAAAAGGCAACGCTTTGAGACGCAGGATTTGTGGAAGGCGAAAGCCTGCGCACGGATGTTTCCACAGGTTCGTTTTGAGCGCGCGGCCTGTTCGGCGGCATTGATGCATTTTTGGAAATGCGCCGGGGTGATGGCGCTCAGCTTCTTCTTGTCCAGGCCGCTCAGCTAGTTCAGGCCGATGTATTTGGCCTTTTGGCTCCATGTCGGTACCCATGAAATGATTGGAGCGCCTGGTAATTGACAAACAGATTCGGCACGGAGATCACCCGGCACTGGCCTGGATAGCCGCCAATGTAATGGCCAGGGTGGACCCCGTCGGGAACATCAAGCCGGATAAGGAGAAATCCGCCGAGAAGATTGACGGTATCGTGGCCCTGATCATGGCCCTGGATCGGGCCATTAGGTGGCGCGATTCGCTTTCTGTGTACGAGACTCGTGATGTGCGGGTTATTATGGTATAAGGGAATTCTTTTTCTTGAACTACCAAGGTTTTCCTGTTAATATGTCATTGTTGATTGGTTCTCTGCTCGACAAACAGGAATTTGCCGGACGGTTATTCGACGCAGATTATGCATTTGGGGGGAGGATTTCGCATGCAAAGTAAAAAGGTGAACCCTTTTGATGAATGTCCGGTGTATGAAACCGAGCATTTCATTTTCAGCCATGTACATGAAAAAGACGCGGAGGACTTATTAGCGTGTTATTGCGACCCTGTCACTTTGAGCCACATGAACAACGATAACTGCAATGGTGAATTCCGGTGTGCGTCCATGGATGTCATGAAAAACGCGATACGGCTCTGGCGAATGGAGTATGAGCGCCGTACATTCATCAGGTGGAGCGTAATAGGCAAGGAAAACGGCAAAGCGATTGGAACGATTGAAATTGCCCCGCTACCATGGGGGAAATGGTTC
>JAEWNM010000165.1 GCA_023392755.1 Bacillota bacterium | reverse complement strand
GAAATGGGTAGACGCCCACTTTCCCTTCCACCGACAGCGACCGCAGGGAAATCATGCACAGCCCCCTTTCATGCCTTCACGATTCATGCCAAAAAGTGATCCTTCAGCGAAATCCATGGGTTTCCCTTAGACCATCAAAAAATCCAGGGAGGTATCGGAGGGCCGTGGTCCATCTGGCTCAATCGGCGCCGTGGTTCACTACTCCCATCTGACTCAATCGGTGCCGTGGTTCACTACCGCTTTCCACGGCTTGCTTCGTCAGCCTCCTCCACCCCTCCCTTTTCTGCCACTGGCAGGGTCGGGGTTACGGAGCCTCCGATTCTAGATCGCAAACCAGCGACATGTGCGATGGTTTGCGAAGGAATTTCACAGAAATTCCCTCCTTGCCCGAGCAAACGGTCGTAAAAGGCGCAGCCTTTTGCAGTGCAGCGAGGGAAAAGCTCAACAAAGTGGCTGTCGCCACTTTGTTGATACACTAAGGGAAATCCATGGGTTTCCCTTCCGTTATTGCTCTCCGGCCAATTTCACGATGGCGCGGGTAAAGATTTTCACATTGGCCATCAGGCCGTCCACCGTCATATATTCTCCGGCCTGGTGGGCCAGCTCCTCATCCTCGGGGAAGAGGGAACCAAAGGCAACGCCTTCTTTGAGGCAACGGGCATAGGTGCCGCCGCCGATGGCGATGGCCTGCCTGGGCCGACCGGTGACTTCGTGATAGGCGTCAAGCAGCGACTGCACCAGAACACTGCTTTCCGGCACATGATGGGGCTGCTTGAAAGCGGATTCTGAAACGGTGAGCCCGGCAGGCGCAACGGCGGTGGATATAGCCTTCAAAATCGCCTCGGGGCTGGCCATTACGGGATAGCGGATGTCAATGGTGGCCTCTACCTTTTGCTCATCCGCCCGGAGGATGCCCAGGTTCAGCGTCAGCGCCCCGGAAAGCTTGTCGCTGACGGCGATGTTCAGGGACGCGCCGTCATGTTCCAGACCGATCACCTGGGCAAGACGCAGAAGCGGCCCCTGAACGCCCAAGGATTCCAGCGCCTTAAGCAGCCTGCCGATAGCGTTTTTCGCCATTTCCGGCATGGCGGCATGGCCTGCCACGCCCTGGGCGGTGATCTTTACCCGGCCATCGGGCAAGCACACCGCCGTCACAGGGTACCCGGCCGCATTGGAGAACGCCTCCACCTTGCGCACCGTTTCCGCATCCCCCGCAACATACGCCTCGGCCAGGCCGGGAATTACGTTGGGCCGCTGCCCGGCCTCGATTCCCAGCACCTTCAGGCCATCTTTGGCGGCGGGGCCGGAAAGCTTCAAATGATACAGGCCTTTTTCGGTATTGATCACAGGAAAGCAGGCGTCGGGGCTGAAGCCGGTGTCCGGCATATCGGCATGGGCCTGATAATACTTCATGTCCTCCATGCCGGATTCCTCGTCGCAGCCCAGAATCAACCGCACGCGCTTATGAAGCTTGATGCCGGCCAGCTGCACCGCCTTCATGGCGAAAAGCGCCGCCACTGCCGGACCCTTGTCATCACTTGTGCCACGGCCATAGATGCGCCCATTAATCAATTCGCCGCCAAAGGGGTCCGTTTCCCAGCCGTCCCCGGCGGGGACGATATCCAGGTGGGCCAGGATGCCCAGAACGTCTTCCCCCCGGCCCATCTGCGCATCCCCGGCATAGCCGTCGATATCACGCACGTCAAAGCCCAGGTCCCTGCAATCCGCAAGCGCCACATCCAGCATACTGCGCACGCTCTGCCCGAAGGGAGCCTTGGGGAGCGGTTCCCCCTTCACACTTTCAACCCGGACCCACTTTTGAAGCGTTTGCACAAGGGGCTCCCGGAGTGAATCAATGATTTGATCCAATTTCGTGTAATCCATGCTCATACGTTTTCTCCTTCCAATGCCCGCTTCAGGCGGACAACAGCTTCCGCAATGTTTCGGTGGGGGCAGCCGAAGTTAAGGCGCATAAAGCCCTCCCCAGCCTGTTTTCCAAAGAAGGTGCCGTCCGTGAACACCAGCCCCAGCCGCTGGGTCCGCTCCATGATTTCCCGATTGGAAAGGCCAAAATCCCGCAAATCAAGCCATGCCAGATAGGTCCCCTCGACCGGGGACAGCTTGACCCGCGGGAGCATTTTTGCAAGCAGGCCGGCAAGCAGCTTCCTGCCTGCGTCGAGATAGGCCATCAGGCCGTCAAGCCATTCGTCCCCTGTTTCATAGGCGGCCCGGGTAGCCTCCAGCGCGAATATGTTGCCGCTTTTGATGCCGCAGGAAAGGAGCGTCCGCTCGATTTTCTCCCGCATCTCCATATGGCGGGTGAAAAGCACCGCCTGCTGCAGGCCGGCCAGGTTGAACGTTTTGCTGGCGGCCCCCAAAGATACCACCTTGGCGTTTGGATTATCCCCCGTAAGCGCCAGGGCCGGTATAAAGGCATTTGGCGCAAAGGCGAAATCGGCGTGAATTTCATCGCACACCAGATACGTGTGGTATTTGTGCAAAAGCGCAAACAGCGTATTGAGCTCCTCCCGGTTCCAAACCCGTGATACAGGGTTATGGGGATTGCACAGGAGCATCATCCTGGCGCCTGCCGCCAGCTGCTCTTCCAGCTGGCCAAGATTCATATGCCAGGCCCCCTGCGCATCCTGCACCAGGGGGTTTTCCACCACAACGCGCCCGTTTGCCGTGATGGAAGCGTTGAACGGGCCGTAAACCGGCGGCTGAATGACAACGCCGTCCCCCGGCTGGGTGAAGGCCTGGATGCATGCTTTCAGGCCTGTAACAACACAGGGCAGCATCAGCATCTGCTCCGGCAAAAGGGCCAGGCCATGGCGGCGGCGCCAGAAATCAAGCACCGCCTTGTCATCCTCCTCCGTCACCGCCGTATACCCAAAGGTTCCGTGAGCGGCCCGGTTCAATATGGCCTGCTGCACGCCGGGAGGGCTTGGAAAATCCATATCCGCCACCCACATGGGCAAAAGATCTGCCGAGGGATCCATTTCCGGAGTGATATCCCATTTTTCGCTGTGCGTGCCTTTTCGGCAAATTCCCCGGTCAAAATAATCAAATGAAAACGCCAATGAAGCTGCCTCCTTTGTATTAAACTGATACATCCGCCCGTATCACAAAGAACCCACCGCCCCGCTCTATTACCTGCGCGGTTGAATAAATGGTGCCAAGATATGAAAGAGCAGAGGGCGCGCCCTGCTGCTTGCGGATGACCAAATAAAGTGAGCCGCCGGGAAGAAGATGATCGGCGCTTTTTTTGAACAGGTCATAAATCACCTGCTTGCCCGCGCGGATGGGCGGATTGGTCAATATGGATGAAAACATTTCCCCATAAAGCGCCTCAAAGCCGTCGCTTTGCAGCACCCGTGCCGCAACGCCATTGCGCCGGGCATTTTTAATGCTTAATTCCACCGCGCGGCTGTTGATATCCGTAAGCGTAACATGGATGCCGGGGTTTGCCCTGGCGGCCGATATACCCAGCGCGCCCCAGCCGCAGCCCAGGTCCAGCACATTCCCCGAAAGCGGCGGCAGCGACGCCAGCAAAAGCGCCGTGCCCTTGTCAAGGCCATCCCGTGAAAAAACGCCGGCATCCGTTTCAAAGGTCAACGGGTGTCCCCGGTAGACCGTTTGACATTCACCCGGCCGGTGGGCGCTTTCCGGGGATGCGGAAAAATAATGGTCAGGCATGGCCGTCTCCCTCCCCATAGCCATCGCGGATAAGGGACGCTGTCTCATGAGCGGTCAGTTCCCTGAACCCGCCTTCCGGCAGGCTTTCGTCAAGGCGCAGGCTGCCAAAGGAAATCCTTTGCAAATCAGTTACCGTAAGCCCGCGGGCCAGGAACATGCGCTTGACCTGATGGAACTTGCCTTCCTTCAGCGTGACCACAGCCCGCGATTCCAGCTCACCTGTTTCCAGTATGTCCAACCGAGCAGGCTGCGCAATGAAATCCGACAGCGCAAGGCCCTTTTCAAAGGCCTCCGCGTCGGCCCGGGAAAGGGGGCCGTTCACCCGCACCAGATACGCCTTGGCCACATGGCGCTTGGGGGATAAAAGAAAGTGGGCCAGCGGCCCATCGGTGGTAAAGAGCAAAAGGCCCCGGGCATCCTTATCCAGCCTGCCCACGGGCATCAGCTCCATAGCTTTGTATTTTTGCGGCAAAAGGTCCACAACCGTCTTTGCCTTGCGGTCATTGGCAGCGGTGAGTATGCCGGCGGGCTTGTTGAGCATGCCATAGCGAAAGGCGGACAGGGACAAAGCCTGCCCGTCCACCTCAACCTCATCTTTTTCCGGGTCGGTTTTCAATGCGGGATCACGGCAAAGACAGCCGTTGACAAAAACGCGGCCCTGGCGGACTATTTCCTTGGCATCGCTCCTTGAACCCAGCCCTTGCCGGGACAGAAGCTTGTCCAGCCGTTCCATGCTATTGCCCATCCTCCGGCCGCCTTATATAGCACGCCTGCAGCGCCCTGCGCAGCGGCAGCAGCGGCCAGTATATCAGGATCAGCGCCGCCGCCATCCCCCAGAGCATTTGCGGCTCTGCAAGCTGCGAAAGGTCAAGACGCAAATATTTTGAAAAATCCCGAAGCAGGCGATATCCCATATAGCCCATTGGTAAAACCGCGGGCAGCAGCATAAGGCTCTGTATGATGCCCAGCCAAAACTGCCCGCCCCGGCGGCCCTTTAAGCGCGCAAGCATCTCTTTTCGCGCCAAGGCGAATTTTTTGCCGGATTTTTGCCAAAGAAAGCGGAACATGCCGTTGCGCATCATGCCGTACAAAAGAACCAGCAGCAAAAGCCCGAAAAAGGCGGCAATCAGGTAAATGCCTTCCATGAAGCCATGCCCTTCCCCCAACACGCCGCCAAGGTTTTTTACCATGCGCAAAACAACGGTCCCGTCCTCGACGCCGTACATCAGATACCAGCCGGCTCCAACCCCCGCGACAAGCGGCAACGCCCAGGGCAGCAGGTGCAGCGCCTGTAGAAGCACGGCGCCGAGCTTTTGCCCGTATCCCGTCAAATCAAGAAACCGCCCCGGTTTCAAGGCACCGCCGTCCAGCGCCTGCCGCAAGGCCTCGCCCGTGCTGTAGCGCAATGGCAGCAGAACAAAAAGATACAGTATGGGTGTCAGCAGCGAAAGATAGCGGAAAGGATTTCCATTTTCCAATAATACAAGAGTCATAAGGGGTGATAAGGCAATCAGCCGGATCAGAATCAATACCAGCATAATCGCCATCCATTGAAAATAACGGCCCTTCAGACACGTTTGCGCTTGCTTCCATGAAATCGCCACAGCCTTTGGGGCTGATACATTCCGCATTCCCTGTTCCTCCTTCGCAGAAATGAACATAGCCTGTTTTTTCGCCTTTTCCATCGGCATGCCGGTTCCTGACGCAGGCCGCCG
>JAEWNM010000141.1 GCA_023392755.1 Bacillota bacterium | reverse complement strand
CTTCTTCTCTTACTATGCCTTCATGGAAGACAAGGCGGACAACAGCCTTATCCTTGGCTATGCCCCCGCAGAAACATTGCCGGAGACACTGTACATACAGGTCATGCTTCTGAATGAGCCTACGGGAGACGAGAAGGCGGTTGGCAACCCGGTAGCCATCAAATTGCGCTGACGTATCCCCAAGACATAATACCCAAAAAGGGGCGGCTTCCGGTTGGGAGCCGCCCTTTGGCATGGTAGCATTATGCGGTTGCCCACACGGATGCTTTCTCGCAAGAAATTCGCTAGAAATGTGCCGGGTCCGTGGGATTGTTGAGCACGCCGAAGGCAACCAGTGCGGCCAGCAGCGCGTTTACAAGCGCCTGCCATGTATCGCTGGTGATGCCCAAAAGGTCGTAGAGGCCATAATTGCTGAAAATCAGGCCCACCAGGCCCAACAGTGACGCCCAGGCGGGCTTGGAGCGCCAGCGGCTTTGCGTTTCTTGCATGATCTCCTCTCCTTTCTCAAATCTTCAGGCAAGTGTATGCCGCAAAAGCAAGAAAATTGCATAGTCCCCAGTCGAAGGCGATCAGCCCGCTGAAGCTTGGACAAATGTTTACATGTATTTCTTCTACTTGCCATGTGGAGCGCATACCGTTTATCAACAATGCTACGATGAACGGTTGACCATTCCAACGGAATGTGGAGGAGTGAGCTATGAGGCATCCCATCTGCCGCCTGCTGGTAATTCTATTGGTCTGTCTGCTTGTCCCTGCCGTATCCCTTGGCGAGAAGTACAACGACAGCGTTGTCCTGCCCGAATTTTCCCTGTCGGATTATCCTGCCGCCACGGAAACCTCGCATATCGCCATTGACTTTGCCGGCGCGGACGGCTACACCTATGTGCTGGAGCACCAGTACAAAGGGGTCTGGCTGGCCGCAAAGTCCGTTCAGCTGGCGGGTGCCCTGGGCACTTTTTCAGTGGACTGCCTGCCGGGTGCCAACAAGTTTGTGCTGCGCAACTTCGGACAGTCGCGAAAAGCCAAAAGCTCCATTGCCTTTACCATACGGTTAACCGGCGGGGACGATGCGCCCGATACGGTTATGCTGCCTACACCTACATTGCGCAAGGGAAGCAAGGGCGCGGCGGTCAAGGCGCTGCACAAGGTCTTGCAGGAATTGGGCCTGTACGACGGGCCCATATCCGACACATTTACCCAAAGTACCCGCAGGGCCGTGATTGCCGCCCAGGAGCTGTTCGCCATTACCGAGGACGGCGTTGCCGGCCCTCAAACACTGCATTTGCTGGACCTGAAGGAATACAGCGTGCCCGTCAGCGCCATTGGCGGCACGGCCTCCTCCGGCGAGGGAGAGGGGACGCGCCACCTTGAAAAGGGTATGCGAGGGGAAGATGTGCGCAAGCTGCAAAGCAGGCTGAAGGCACTGGGCTACGCCACTGGGCCTGTCGACGGCATCTTTGGCGACATCACCCACAGCGCGGTTGTCCTGTATCAGGGAAACTGCCACATTGAGCAGGATGGCATCGTTGGCCCCGTTACCTGGGGGAAACTGAACAAAGGCGCCGCATCATTAAACCCCGATCCGCCGGCTGGACGCTTTTTGAAAAAAGGCTCCCGCGGCAATGATGTGGCAGTTGTGCAGGCGCGGCTGATTGTGCTGGGATATTTGAACGACGCGGCCGACGGCATTTTCGGCAGGCTGACCCACGCTGCGGTGGTCGCATTTCAGGCGGATGAGCACATCAAGGTGGACGGCATTGTGGGCCCTGTCACCTACGGACGGCTGTTTCCATAACCCGCCCAGAAAATGGCATGGTCATGAAAAAGCCCGCTCCCGTCATTTTTTGATGGGAGCGGGTCTGTATATTGATTCAGTTTTCGGGCCCTGTATAGCCTCCCGCTGGGGGCTGTGCTCCCGGCGCGGCGTGGGGCAGGCTTTCCGTCAAGGCCTCCCAGGCTTGCACGGTCCTTTGCATATATTGGCCGGTGGTCATACCCTGTCCGGCGGCGCGGCTGCATAAATCCTGATAAAATTGCCTGTCCAGCCGAAGGCATACGCATATTTTATCCGGCGGGCAGGCCCATTGACCATCAAAATCCTGGGTGTCGGTGAACAAATGGCTTTTCAAACTCCTCCCTCCCCAGGCATCCTATGAGGGGCAATGCGGGGTGGTTCCGGAAAAGGCGTGTGCGGGTTTGCGGCGAAATCCTTTTTTGATGCAGCCTGCGGGAATGACGGCTGTTCATGAGCTGAAATGTAGAGGGCTGACGGTTTCCGGGCGTGGGGCGGGGCAGGATTCCTTTTTATCTGGCAATCCTCCCCGCCTCCTCCTCTCCGGCTTATTGCACGGTCCGTCCTACACGTGTATTGTCGGCCTTGCGGTTCTGAAGGTCAGGAACGGGGTTGGGAGCGGTCTCCCAGCGGTAGTCCTCTCCCTTTTGGCGGATATACATGTCGATCACCTGATGGCTGGGCACGGCGGAAGGGTCATGGTTCATCTTGTTCTGGAATTTGAAGAACTCGTAATCCCTGGGCAGCATGTTGACAGGCTTGAATATTTCCTTTTCGGCGGAGAAATCCACCATATTCAGCGCGTCGCGGACATAATCGATGTTGGACCTGAACTTCAGCGGCTGCGGGAAATCGCCGTTGCCAACCACCTGCTGCCACTGCTTGTTCTCCCGCTGGGCAAGCTGCTGCGCGGCCTTGTGCAGGTGGGATACCTCCATGTCGAAGCACTGTTCCCACACCTTTTTGATGTAGGGCTCTGTTTCATCCTGCATCATGGACCAGTACAGGTATGCTTCGGTATACTCATGCATCACCCAGCTTTCCAGCCAGGTGCATTTCACGTCCAGCAGGCTTCCGTACTGGGTCACGTGCTGTTCCTCAATGAGCCCGATTTCCTGGTACAGCCGCCGGCCAATGTCGGAGGTGTAGAAGGTGCCGGTGTTCATATAGTAGTTCATGGTCTGCTGCTCAGCCGCGGTAATGATGCCTACGTGCAGCTTGGTGGCGATATCGGCGGTTTTGAAATCCACCGGCGCGCAAAGCGCGTCGAAAGGAAAGCGGTGCTCGGAGATGGTTGGCCGGCCCGGCATGATTTCGGTGTAATGGCCCACCAGCTTTTCGGCCTTTACGCCTTGCTCCATTTCCAGCAGGTCGGCATAGCGGTACAGGTGGTCAAAGTCCTCCAGCAGTGCGAAATCCAGGGCCGATTTTACGGATGCGTCCTTTTCGCACTGGGCCAGAATTGCCGTCAGGTCCACCGCAAGCTGCTCGTAGCCTATGGTGTGCTCCAGCGCGTTTTCATTGAGCGGCTTCAAATTGGCGATTTTCTTTTGCTGCTGCTGTTCCTGGCGGCGCACCACGGCCAGCTCCCGGCGCAGGTTGTTGCAGGTTTCATGTCTGGAAAACTGGTGGGAGAACCATACGGCTTCAAATTCCGTGCCGTTCATGAGTATGACCCGGTCCCTTGTATAGGGGTCGATCTCATTTTTGTCGTAGGATTTGGGGTACATCTGGTTCCAGTCCATAAAACCGTCATTGATGTTCATGGGCTTGAGGGTAAACGGATTCACGCGCATCGCTCCTTTGAAATTGAATCATGTCCATTCTTTCCACAAGGAAGGCGGAACATGCGCCAAACGAAATGCGCTGTGGTATAATCAAGGCACCGTACCAAATCAGCCTGGAGGTATTTTTATGCTGACGACGCAGCGCCTGACCATTCGCCGTTTTACCCCCAAGGACGGACCGGATTTATACAAATACCTGTCCGATCCCAAGGTGGTGCTCTATGAGCCATACGGCGTTTTTTCCATGGAGGAATGCCGGCAGGAGGCCCGGCGCAGAGCACAGGATGATGCATTTTGGGCCGTATGCCTGCGGGACGGCGGCAATGTGATTGGCAATATTTACCTGGAAAAGCAAGCGTATGATACCTGGGAGCTGGGCTATGTTTTCAATGCAGCGTACCAGGGGCAGGGTTATGCGCTGGAAAGCGCGGGAGCCCTTGTGCAGCATGCCATTGCAACGCTCAATGCCAGGCGCATCGTGGCCTATTGCAACCCGGAAAACGAAAAATCCTGGCGGCTGCTGGAGCGGCTGGGCATGCGCAGGGAAGGGCACCTTATTCAGAGCGTTTATCATAAAAAGGATGATGAGGGCCATCCCATATGGCATGACACCTATGAGTATGCCATATTGGCCCATGAATGGCAGAGCGGGAAAGACTTGTTGCGGTAAGCGCGGCACTGTTCGCCTGTTGGCGGCCATAGAAAGCTAAATGGCCTGTTTATATCGGCCCTCATACATAAGCGGCACCGCCGGCCTGATCCATGAGCCATCCCGAACCTATTGATCCGGCCATTTGGGAAAAATATTTTACCGGCATGACTCAAGGGGGATGGCATGTTCAGGCAATTCTAGGCCGCATGCCCTCCCGGAGACATATCGCAGCCTGGTCTGTTTTGTGCGCAAATCGGCCTGCCTTTGTATCCTCCGTCATTTTGTGGTAAACTTATGAAAAGCGGCCAGAGGCCGCCGGGGAGGATCGCCGCATGAAGGAAACATTTCTCATCGTGGACGGCAACAGCCTGATACACAGGGCTTTTCACGCGCTGCCGCTTTTGAATACATCTTCCGGCGTATATACCAACGCCGTGCAGGGCTTTTTCGGCATGCTGTTCAAGGTGATTCAGGAGGAAAAGCCCCGCTACTGCGC
>JAEWNM010000068.1 GCA_023392755.1 Bacillota bacterium | reverse complement strand
GGGTATGGATTTCATCAATAAACAGGATGATGTATCCCGCCTTGCGAACCTCTGCGAAGGCGTTTTACAGCCGCTCCACAAATTCGCCCCGCTACTTGCTGCCGGCGATAAGGCTGCCCAACTCCAGCGTCATCACCTTTTTATCTTTCAAAATTTCCGGAATGCTGTCGTTCACAATGCGCTGCGCCAGCCCTTCCACCACGGCGCTTTTGCCAACGCCTGGCTCGCCGATGAGCACGGGGTTGTTTTTGGTACGCCTGCTCAAAATCTGCACAATGCGCTCAATCTCCCGGCTCCGGCCTATCACCGGGTCCAGTTCGCCGTTCCTGGCCGCTTGCGTCAGGTCACGGCCGTATTGCTTGAGCACCGGCGTGTCCGATGCGGCGGAAGAGGCCGCGGCTGGCTTGCCTTCCTTTTCGCCGTCCGTTTCCTCGGATTTGAGCAGCGACAGAATCCCTTCCCGCAGCTTGTCGGCGTCCACTTCCATTTCACGCAGTATGTTGTAGGCAACGCCTTCCCCTTCCCGCAAAATGGCAAGCCAGAAGTGCTCAGTCCCCACAAAGGTATGGTTCAGGTGGCGGGATTCGATCAGGCTGGCCTCCAGTATCTTCTTGCCCCGGGGCGTCGGTTCCAGCGATCCGCTGACTTCCTCACCGCCCCTGCCTACAAGGGCGATTACCCGCTCCATCACGGTTTCATACGTTACGTTCCCCAATAAACTGCGGATAGGTTCGCCGGGCTCCTTTAAAAGGCCCAGCAGCAGATGCTCCGTGCCGATATAATGGTGTTTGAGTTCCACGGCGGCCTGTTGGGCATACGTCAGCGCTTTTTGCGCCCGCTCGGTAAAACGGCCGAACAATGCCATACTTTTTCCTCCTCAGCGGCCTTGGAGCTTCTGCCGGATATAACGGCTCCGGGCAATATCCAGCTCCCTGCCTTTTAATGTTTTGTTGGCGATTTTCATAATATGTGCGTCCTGAGCCTCGGGTAAAAGCTCATCCGCCAGTGTAAGAGAAATAGGCAGCAGCTCAAGGGCGCAGCCCAGGCGAAGATTGGACCAATGCTGCATGAACTCCTTCAAATCCATGCGCCTGGCATATTCCAAAGCCCCCAGGGAGCGGTATACCTGGTCCTCCAACGCCGTATTGTCTCCGCTGGAAGCCCGCTTTTGCAAATTCCGCTCCATGTCGATGATTTGGCGGCCTACGCCGATAACAGCCTCGATTATCTCTTCCTCGGTGCGTCCTAGTGTGACCTGGTTGCTTACCTGGTACAGATTCCCCTGGGCCTCGCTGCCTTCGCCATATATGCCGCGTATGGTTAGGCCCAGCTTTGAAACCGATGTGCTCACATTGCCCATTTGCTTGAACATGGTAAGCAGCGGCAGGTGCAGCATCAGTGAAGCGCGCATGCCCGTGCCCGTGTTGGTGGGGCAGGCTGTCAAATACCCCAATTGCCCGTCAAAGGCAAAGGCGATATGGCGCTGCAGCGCATCCTCCACCTCATAAGCCATCTCAGCGGCTTTTGCAAGCTGCTGCCCCGGCTTCAGCGACTGCAGCCGCAAATGGTCTTCTTCATTGATCATCAGGCAAACGGCCTTGTCATCCCTGATAAGAACCGCGCCCGTTTGACTGTTTTGCATCAGATCACGGCTGATAAGGTGGCTCTCCACCAGGGACATGCGTTCCCGGCTGGTCAAATCGGCCATCCTGTACAGCGCATAGGCGCTGGTGTCACCAGGCTCCGCGGCCAATGCTTCCAATATCCTGTCAACGCACATCTTGGCGATAGCGTCACTTTGCGTTGTCAAAAATGGCAAATCCTCATAGTTGCGGGCCAGCCGCACGCGGGAGGAGACCACCACATCCAGTTCATGTTCCATCACGGCTTGCATTCCTCCCCGGCGGCGCAGGTCAGCTGGCGAAGCTGATCCCGCAGCGCGGCAGCTTCCTCAAAATTTTCCGTGGCCACCGCCTGATCCATTTGGCTGCGCAGGGACGCGATAAGCTTCTTTTTCTCCTGCGCCTGGGTATTGAATGCCGGCATGCGCCCGGCATGCTGGGCCCGGCCGTGGATGCGCAACAGCAGCGGCTTCAGCTGATCCCTGAAATCCTCATAACAGTGGGCACATCCAAGCTTTCCTGTCTTTTGAAATTCCCCGTAGGGCAAATGGCATCTGGAGCATGTAAGCTGCGGTGTTTTCTGCTCCTGGCTGATAGAGGACATCAGCGAGGAAAGAAAGCTTTGTATATCCCCCTGCTGTATACTGTTTTGTATCTTGCTGACGCAGCCCTTGCACAGGTGCCGTGTTGCCGTATCTCCGTTCACCAGCACGGTGATGACCACCGACGCCGGATTCTGGCCGCATTCTTCACATAACATATGCTTCTCCTATGGCGTTCAAAGCGCCGTGTGAAAGTTACTGTGATTCCGCCGTCCGGCGGTGTTGCTGGGCTACGGTCAGCAGCATGCTGCGCAGGATGCGCGCCCTGGCCGCATCTTTCAATGGGTTGGGTATCGGCAGGGACAGCGCCCGCTGGGAGGTGGCCGCCACCATCAGCTGCGCGCTTTCCAGGGATACAAGGCCCCTTTCCCGCAATTGCCCGATCAGGTGCATGGCCTCCGTTTCGCCAATGGATTCCCCAATGCGTTCATGAATAAGGTACAGCAGGTGCTCGCCGGAGCTTTGCTCCATCCGCACGATGCGTATGAAGCCGCCGCCGCCACGTCTGCTCTCTATAATATATCCATGATCGGGGGTAAAACGTGTGGCCAGCACATAATTGATCTGTGACGGCGCACAATTGAAATATTCTGCCAGTTCATTCCGCTTCAGCTCCACCTCCGGCTCATCCTGCTGAAGCATGGCTTTGATGAACTGTTCTATGGTATCACTCAATCGCATAAAACATCCCTCATTTCCCGGCCAAAAATCTCTGACTATCTTTGACCATTTCAATTGTACCATGGTGCCAGTCAAAAATCAACTGTTCGACACCAAAAAAATACCCAGGCGGGCATAAGCGCATATCAATTCTCGTAACAAAAGGTTTTCTGTTGTAAAAACATAGGAAAATAATGTACAAACAGATTGTATGCGTGGTAATATAAGGCTACAAAGGTTTCAATTGGGGAGGAATAACATGAAAACCAGATTTGGGAGATTCATCATATCATGTCTTGCGGTTTGCCTTGCTTGCTTTGTGTTTGCGGCCATGATCCCTGCCGCTGTGGCCGCTGATGCGGATGATGACGTGGGCGAGTCGGGGTGCAATTACCCTACCACGCTGACGGAAGGCAAAGCCTTTGCGCTCAAGGGAGTTGTGTATTCACAAAGCAGTAAAATCGTCAGGCTGGATGCCGGCGTGTACAATGCCGACGGGAAAATGGTCACAGGCCGCTCCTGGAACCCAAAGGCCAAGAGCGTGGATTTCCGCTGGTATGTAAATCCGTACGTGGAATTCGGCACCTTGCCGGCGGGCACCTATACGTATCAGATCACCGCTACCAACGGCAGCGTAAAAAAGACGCTGCTCAGCAAATCCTTCGATGTGACGCCGCGCGCGCCTGTATCCGACGACCTGAGCGCTTCCGGCTGCAATTATCCCTCTACGCTTACAAAAGGCAAAGGTTTTTCTCTTCGCGGCATTGTGAAGTCCCAATCCTCCAATATCAGCAAGCTGTCCGCAGGCGTATACGACGGAAACGGCAGCATGCTCACGGGCCGTTCCTGGAATCCCAAGGCCAAGAGCGTGGATATCAGGTGGTATGTTAATTCCTATGTAAAGTTTGGTACGCTGAGCACCGGAACATACACCTACAAAATTACCGCTGCCAACGATGCAGGTGAGAAGACGCTGCTGAGCCAATCGTTCACGGTAGGGGCGCCCGATCCTGTTTCCAATTCGCTTTCATCCTCCAACTGCAATTACCCCACCGCGCTCGCAAAGGGCAAAGGCTTCTCGTTAAGGGGTATCGTCCGCTCCCAATCCTCCAATATCACAAATCTCACGGCCGGTGTATTCAACGGAAACGGCGACCTGCTCACGGGCCGCTCCTGGAACCCAAAGGCCAAGAGCGTCGACTTGCGGTGGTATGTGAACCCTTACGTCAAGTTCGGCACGCTGGATACTGGTAAATACACTTACAAAATCGTTGCCACCAACGCCGCCGGCCAGCAAACGCTTCTTAGCCAGGAGTTTGAGGTGACACCCGCCGCCCCTGGTTCAAGTTCAGACGATTTATCCTCCTCCGGCCTGAACGCGCCCAATCTTCTGATCAAAGGCAAGGGTTTTGCCATAAGGGGCGTCGTTTCCTCCAAGTCCTCCAAAATCAAGCAGCTCACGGCGGGGGTGTTCGACGCCAACGGGAATATGCTCACGGGCCGCTCCTGGAACCCCAAGGCCAAGTCGGTGGATTTCCGGTGGTACGTGAATCCCCATGTGAAATTCGGAACACTGGGTGTGGGCACATATACCTACAAGGTTACGGCTACCAACGACGCCGGAACCAGCACACTGCTGGAAGCCGCTTTTGAAGTAGTGGAATAACGGCCGTCATACGGCAGGGCCCCGGCAATTTTGCCGGGGCCCTGCCGCTTTTATGGAGTAACCGTTAATCAACCTTCCGTAGCTTCAGACGCCGCTTTTCCGATCAGGCCGCCGGTGGTGATATCCCGCAGCATCTTGGGGATGTCCATGCCCACAGCCTCCTTTACGGATTCAAAGGTTTGCAGCATGGCGCCGGACACGTCCTTGGCCATATGGGTAGCGCCTCCATCGCCAAAGAGTATAATCTTTTCCGTCTTGCTCAGCGGCTCGCTAACAGCTTTGGCAATCTCGGGCATACGGCTGATAATCATTTCCAGCATGGCGGCCTGGCCGTACTGCTTCATGGCCTCCGCCTTTTTGAGAATGGCGTCCGCCTCCGCTTCTCCCTTTAGGCGGATAGCCTCCGCCTCGTTCTTGGCGATGACCAGCGCGGCCTCCGCTTCCTTCTGGGCCTTGTAGAAGTCGGCCTCTGCCTTTTCCCTTATCTCAATACTCAGGCGTTCACGGGCAATCTGCACCTGCTGGGCCTGCAGCTCCGTTTCCTTTTGCAGCCGTACAAGTTCGGCGGCGGCGCGCTCCGTTTCCAGACTCTTGCGGGATACCTCCTGCTGCAGGTTATAAGCAATGTCGGCCATAGCCTTCGCCTTGTCCTGCTCGGCCCGGAAGGAAGCCCGTTTCAGCTCCAGCAGCTTTTCCTGCTCAGCCATGTTGGCGTTGGCTTCCGACTGGGCGCGAAAGCCTTCCTGCTGCGCGGTGGACTGGCGAATAAGCGTGTCACGCTCGGCCTCCGCCCTGGCGATGTCGGCGTCGCGCTTCTTTTCGGATATGTTTTTGATGGCCAGTGTATCCAGCACGCCGTCGTTATCGGAAAAGTTTTGAATCGTGAGGTTGACGATTTCAAGGCCCATGTTTTTCATGTCCGTTGTGGCAGCCCGCTGGGTTTCCTGGGCAAATTTGTCGCGATTCTGCACCAGGTCGGCAATGGTCATGCGGCCGATGATTTCACGCATGTTGCCTTCCAGCACCTGCATGGCCACAGCGGCGATGTCGGCCTGCGTCCAGCCCAGGAATTGCTCGGCGGCGGTGGCAACAGACACGGCATCGGAACCGATTTTGATATTGGCCACGCCGTCCACCATCATGCCTATATATTCCTGTGACGGCACGGCCTGGGTGGTTTTGATGTCCACCTGCATAATGCCAAGGTTCAGCCTGTCGACCCGCTCGAAGAATGGTATGACGAACGTAGCACCTCCGCGCACGATGCGGTAGCCAAACTCCTTCACGATCTCCTTGCCCGTTTCATCCTTGACACGGTACTTGCGCCGCCGCCCACTGACAATCAGCGCCACATTGGGCGGAACCTTGATGTAATTGCGCACAAATGCGATCAAAAACAGGAGTACCAGTGCGATCACGATCCAAAGGAAGACAGACCCTTCCTGCTGGAAAAACCGTTCAAATGCAGACATGAAAAAACACCCCTATCCTTTCCATATGAATAACCGAGCGAGACAAGACTGTCATATGAACTCATATGCATATCGCATATAGGACTATGATACGATTGCTTAAAAGGCGGGCGAGGGGGCAATGCCCCCTCGCTTCAAATCGCCTCTGCCGGCTTTGCCGGCCGGCTGCATGCCTGCCAAGCAAGCTTCCCTTACGCGGTTCGCTGTCCTGCGTCTTTGAAAGGGCAAGCGCGATACAGGGCAGCATGTAGCGATGCTATTTTTGCGTCGCCCAGGCAAGCAAATCACTCCACAAGGGATGATTTTTATCCAGAACAAGGGTGCTGTTGTCATCAATGGCCGTCTCCAGCGCCTGCAAGGACCGCCAATAGCTGAAGAAGGCTTCATCCTTGCTGTAGGACTGGGCGTATATTTCCAGGGATGTGGCATCCCCTTCACCCCGGATGCGTCCGGATTCGCTCAGCGCGTCGGCTTCCAGCTTTCTGGCTTCCAGATCGGCGCTGGCCACTGATTTCAAGTACTCCTCCTGCCCCTCACTGCGAAGCTGCTGGGCCACCTTCGCCCGGTCCGCCTGCATGCGGGCGTAGGTGCTTTCAATATTGGCGGGCGGCAGCGTGGTGCGGTGCACCTGGATGTCCTTTACCTCAATGCCACGCAGGCACATGTCCTCGTTAATGGTTTTCAGCCCGTTGGCCAGGGTCTGGTTCAGCGCCCCCTTGTTGCTTATAAAATCGTCAGCCATCATACGGTTAATGGCCTGCACAATTACGGGATGGATCAGGTTATCCAGCTGATTTTCGGCACTTGTCATATTGCCCAGTTTCAGGCTGAACAGCGCGGGATCGGCGATGTACCACTGGGCAAAGGTAGTAATGTAGTACTGTTTCTTCTCCTGTGTATTGACTACCTCGCTGTCGGATATATACGTGTACAGCCGGGAAGAATAGCGCTCTACCCTGTCAACGAAGGGCACCTTCCATTGCAGGCCGCTGCCTACAACAATCCGCACGTCGTCGGAAAGCGTAATTTCATCCTTCAATACATCGGCAAAATCTTGATGAAAATTGTTCTCACTGTTCAGCACAATGCGCTTGATCACGCCAAACCTGCTCACCACGGCCTGCTCCGCTTCGCCAACCACAAATACGCATTCATTGATAAGAATGAGCAGCAGTATCAGCGTAAGGCCGTAGAAAAACAGCCGCTTTCCGTTTTTGCGGGCGAAGGATTTCAGCCTTTCGCTTTCATAGTTAATGGGCCGCTGATAATTCATTTGATCGTTTTGCATTCAAATCACTCCCTTCCCGTAGAGACGGCCGCAGCGGCGGGAACCTCGCCGTCGTTCAGATCCAGCACCTTCAAAACATCGCTGCCGTTATCCGCCACAATGATCTTGCCGCTGTTTCTCAAAATATTCTCCATGGTCTCAATCAAAATACGGGTTTTTGTGATCTCCGGCGCGGCCTTGTACTTTTCATACACGGCGTCAAATACGGCCACTTCGGCTTGCGCAGCGGCAATCGTCTCCGCCTTGTAGGCTTCCGCCTCCTGAAGGAACTGGTACGCCTTGGAGCGGGCAGCCGGCAGCACTTCGTTCTTGTATTTCTCCGCCTCATCCAGCCGCTTTGTCATTTCGTTCTTGGCGTTGTTCACATCCTCATAGGCTGCGGTCACGGCCGCCGGGACGGTTATGTTTTGAATGCGCACACTGTTGATTTTTATGCCCATTTCATAGCTGTCCACAATGCGCTGAAACTCCGGCAGCACCGCCCGCTCGATATCCTCTTTGTTCAAAAGAGCATTGTCCAGCGTAAGGCTTTGTATGTTCCGGCGGATCACCGCTTCAAAGGCCAACTGTAGCGTACCCTCCGGGTCGTCCACGTCAAAGTGGTACTGTTTCACATCCCGGATGGTGTATTGGTAGATGGCCTCCATCGACACGATGCTGTTGTCATTGGTGAGCATCACGCCCTCGCTGGCGTTGTCCACATATTTGGACGCCCGCCCAGCCGAACCCTGCGCCGTTGTCCTAAAACCGTATTCTTTTGTGTGTATGGTGGTAACGCTTTCACTGATAACGTTCTGCGCAATGGGAATACGGAAGTACAGCCCAGGTCCGTGGGTGGCTGTGACGCGGCCAAAGGTGACGACCAGTGCCTCCTCACCCTGCCCTACGCGGTAAAAGCCGCTGAGCAGGAGGATCCCGGCCAGCACAATCACCACCAGAAACGCCAGCATCTTCCCGGATATCTTGGATCGCATGACAAATCTCCTTCCCGTAAAAGGGGCGCAAACGCCCTCTTTTTATCGTGCTCAGCATACCATAAGCAGGGGTTTTTGTATAGTTTGGCCTGCTCAAACATACACCGGGGGCTTCAAAACATGCGCGGGACCGCATAAAACCCTGAATGCGAACGCCTTTCCTCGGAAAAATTTTGGGAAATATGTCGGAGTCATGTTGACACCCCGGCACGTTTGTGGTTTAATTAACCGAGCCTTCAAGTTTACTTTTGCTAAACTCGCTACATTGCTTTCCCGTTTAGCAGCATTAAACAAAGCTACGGGTTGTTTTATGAGGTACATTCCAGCCGCAAAGGAGATGAGCCTATGAAGATCGGGGAAAAGCTGCTCCGGCTGCGTATGCTTCGTGGTCTGACCCAGGAGGAGCTGGCGGACCGGTGCGAATTGAGCAAGGGGTTTATATCCCAGGTGGAGCGGGATCTGGCCTCCCCTTCCATCGCTACGCTCACCGATATGCTGGAATGCCTGGGCAGCAGCCTGCCCGGCTTTTTCAATGACAAGGAAGCCGACAAGATCGTGTACACCTCTCAAGACATGTTTGTCAAAGAGGAGGAAGAAACGCTTCACGGCAGCATTACCTGGCTGGTTAACGATGCCCAGAAAAACAGCATGGAACCCATCCTGGTAGAGATGGCGGAAGGCGGAAAAACGCAAACGCTGCCGCCTCACGACGGGGAGGAGTTCGGGTATGTTCTCTCCGGCAGCATCTATATTCTTTTGGGGGATAAGCGGTTCAGGGCCAAGGCGGGCGACAGCTTCTGCATCCATCCCCACTCGCCCCACCACCTGAAAAACGCGGGCAAAACAAAGGCCAAGGTATTGTGGATCTCCACCCCCCCCATGTTTTGATAATATCATTGATGGATAAAGGAGACCGCTCCCCATGGTTGAAAAAGCGCATCTGATCGACCTGGAAACCATATCGAAGGATTTTGACGGCACCACGGTGCTGGATAATATCAATTTGTATATCCGCAAAAAGGAATTTGTCACCCTTCTTGGCCCCAGCGGATGCGGCAAGACCACAACGCTGCGCATCATCGGCGGCTTTGAATACCCCACCTTGGGCAGGGTCCTGTTTGAGGGCAAGGATATCACCCATTTGCCACCGTACAAGCGAAAGGTGAACACCATCTTTCAAAAATACGCGCTGTTCCCTCATCTTAATGTGCAGGACAATATTGCCTTCGGCCTGAAAATCGCGAAGGTGGACCGCAGCGATATCCGCCGCCGGGTGGATGCCATGCTGGATTTGGTGAACCTGAAGGGGTTTGGCCGGCGCAGTGTTGAATCCCTGTCCGGTGGGCAGCAGCAGCGCGTGGCCATCGCCAGGGCACTGGTAAACCAGCCGCAGGTGCTGCTTCTGGATGAGCCTCTTGGCGCGCTTGACCTGAAGCTGCGCAAGGAAATGCAGCTTGAGCTCAAAAACATGCAGCAGCAGCTGGGCATCACCTTCCTGTATGTGACCCACGACCAGGAGGAAGCCCTTACCATGAGCGACACGGTTGTCGTGATGCGTGACGGCAAGATACTGCAAATCGGCGATCCAAAGCGTATCTACGACGAGCCGGTGAACGCTTTCGTGGCTGACTTCATCGGTGAAAGCAACATCATGCGCGGCACCATGGTCCGGGACGAGCTGGTTTCCTTCGCGGGGGCCCGCTTCCCCTGCGTGGATTTCGGCTTTGGCGAAAACGCGCCGGTGGATGTGGTTGTGCGGCCAGAGGATGTGATACTGGTGGGCGAGGATGTGGGCCAGCTGACCGGCACGGTAAAGAGCGTGCTGTTCAAGGGTGTGCATTATGAAATGATGATCGACGCCGGAGAGACCATCTTCAAGGTGCATTCCACCACCATGCAGCCTCAAAATTCCAGGGTTGGCATCTCCATTGTGCCATTTAACATCCACATCATGAAGCCCATGGCACAAACAAAGGAGGCCGGAACGCCATGATGAGCGGCTTGCAGCTTCCCCCCTGGGTATGGTGGCTGATGGCGTTGGGCCTTGCCGGCTTTGCGGCGATGGTCTATTTGTCCGTTCGCCGCAACGGCGGTGTGAAGCGCTCGCTTTTCTCCTCACCCTATACACTGTGGATGATACTGTTTACGGTACTTCCGGTAATCCTTATCGGCTACTACGCCTTTACAGATAAATCGGGCGCTTTCACCCTGGACAATTTTGGCCACTTTTTTGACAGCAACCACGGCAAAAACCAAATATACGCCTCCATGGGCGAAGAATACGCCTCCTATATCCGCCGCGGTACGGTGAATGTGGATACGCTGGCCTATTCTCTGTGGATGGCTTTTTTGTGCACGGCGATCTGCCTATTCATGGGCTATCCCGCCGCGCTTTTCATGGCGGACAGGGAGATGAAAATCGGCGCCACCGTCGTAGTGCTGTTTATCATCCCCATGTGGATGAATTTCCTTCTGCGCACCGTGGCCTGGATGTCTTTGCTGGAGGATCAGGGGCTGATCAACGGCATATTGCGTTCCCTGGGTTTTGGCGGCGTCCAATTGATGTACAACAACGGCGCGGTGCTGCTGGGCATGGTATACAATTTCCTGCCCTTTATGGTGTTCCCCATCTATACGTCGCTGACCAAAATGGATGTGCGGCTGCTGGAGGCCGCCCAGGACCTGGGGGCCAGCCATGTGAAAACCTTTCTTCGGGTTACGCTGCCTCTTAGCATTCCGGGCATCATATCCGGCATTACCATGGTGTTCATGCCATCCGTCACCACCTTCTTTATCCCGCGCATACTGGGCGGCGGCAACACCATGATGTTTGGCGACCTGATTGAAAACAAGTTTTTGACTGAAGGCAACTGGAATGTAGGCAGCGCGCTGTCTCTGATTATGATGGTCCTGATACTTTTGAGCCTTGGCATATTGCGAAAGGCCGACCCGGAGGGTGAAGGGGGGAGCATGATTTGAAACGGTTTGTAAAGCGCGCATACCTCTCCCTCATCCTGTTGTTCCTCTACATTCCCATTCTTGTTCTCATACTGCAATCCTTTAACGGCGGCAAAAGCCGCGCCAAGTGGGAAGGCTTTTCCCTGCGTTGGTACGGCGCGCTTTTTGCGGATAAGTCCATTATGGACGCTCTGTACGTCACCCTCACCGTGGCTATACTGGCGGCTGTCGCGGCCACGATTTTGGGTACATTGGCGGCCATCGGCATCCATGCCATGCGCAAGCGTCCCCAATCCTTTATGATGACCATGACCAGTCTGCCCATGACCATGCCGGATATCGTTACGGGCATATCTCTCATGCTTCTGTTCCTGTTCGCCAAGGTGGAGCGGGGCTATGCGACCATGCTACTGGCGCATATCACCTTCAATACGCCCTACGTCATCCTCTCGGTACTGCCAAAGCTCAAGCAAATGAACAAGCACAGCTATGAGGCGGCTCTGGACCTGGGGGCCACACCGGGGTATGCGCTGTTTCATGTCATATTGCCGGAGATCAGCCCGGGTGTCATCACCGGCGCGCTTCTGGCCTTCACCCTCTCCCTGGATGATTTTGTAATCAGCTATTTCACATCAAGCCCGCTGGTTCAAAATCTTTCCACACTGATTTATTCAATGGCGCGCATTGGAATCAAGCCTACGCTTAACGCGTTGAGTACAATCATGTTTCTCGTGCTGCTCATCCTGCTTGTCGCCGTCAATCGCCGTTCAGCCGTTGTGGTCAAAAAAGACTCCTGATGTTATGCGCGAAAGCGCACGGCATATAAAAATCCAGAAAAATACGGAGGTGGGTCCCATGAAAAAATGGCTTGCGTTGCTTATCGCCGCGTGCATGCTGATTCCTGCCGCGGCCTTTGCGGAGAATGCCGGCGTGGTGAATATTTTCAACTGGGAAGATTATATCGACGAACAGACGCTGGAAATGTTCACTGCGGAAACCGGCATTCAGGTCAATTACATGAATTTCACTACGAATGAGGATATGCTGGTGCAGGTCGAGGCCGCGCCTTCGGCGTTTGATGTGGTGTTTCCCTCCGATTACGCGGTGGAACGGATGCTTGCCATGGGGCTTTTGGAGAAAATTGATTTCGCCAATGTTCCCAATGTAAGCAACATCACGCCTGAAAGGGCAAATCCCACCTACTACGATCCTACCGGCGAATACAGTGTGCCTTACATGTGGGGCACAGTGGGTATTCTGTACAATAAAAACATGGTGGCCGCGCCTATAGACAGCTGGGCCGCGCTATGGGATGCAACATATAAAAACAATGTAATCATGATGGACAGCATCAGGGATACCATGGGCCTGACGCTTAAATACTTGGGCGTATCTGTCAACACGCGGGATATTCCTACTTTGGAGGCGGCAAAGGACCTGCTGATCCAGCAAAAGCAGTCGGGCATTGTGAAGGCTTACCAGGTTGACGAAACCAAGGACAAAATGGTGGCAAATGAAGCCGTATTGGCTGTCATGTGGAACGGTGATGCACAGTACGCCATCGATCTCAATCCTGATCTTGCCTATGTTGTGCCCAAGGAAGGCTCCAATGTGTGGGTGGATGCCATGGTCATCCCCAAGGGCGCGAAAAATAAGGCCAACGCGGAAGCCTTTATCAACTTCATGTCCCGGCCTGATATTGCAACGCTCAATGCCGCGGAAATTTGGTATTCCTCCCCCAATGCGGGCGCCATTGAAATGCTGGGCGAAGAATATTCCGGCAATCCTACGATCAATCCGCCGGAGGATGTTATTTCCCGCTGCGAGCCCTTTCATGATCTGCAGTCGGAGTTCCGTACGATCTACGCCGATCTTTGGCTGGAAGTAAAGAACGCAAGGTAAAAACATCCATTTTGCGCCTCTATTGGCATGAAAACGGCAGCCCATCAAAAAACTCAGGGAGGTATCGGAGGGCCGAAGTCCTCCGATCCTAGATCGCAAACCAGCGACATGTGCGGTGGTTTGCGAGGAATTTCGAAGAAATCCCTTCCTTACCCGAGCAAACGGCCGTAAAAGGCGTAGCCTTTTGCAGTGCAGCGAGGGAAAAGCTAAACAAAGTGGCGACAGCCACTTTGTTGATACATTGACGGCAGCCCACTTTTTACGGGCTGCCGTTTCTGTTTTGCTTGCCTGTTATGTATTGCGTGTCCGTATTCCTTGAATATTTGCATACTCCGATAAATGGTTCACGATGTCCTTGTATGCGGTTTTTCCCTGCATATCCAGCGTGTACAAATTTGTGTACAGGTTGTACTTCCCCTTGTTCTCCACATGAAAATCGATGTCCAGAACGTGTATGCCCGTTTTTTGAAAATAGTCGTTGATGAAGGCGATGGTCTCCACCCGGTGTATGAATTTCACCTCAACGTTCTTCACCGCGTTGACCTTCACAACCCTTTGCAGTATCGTCAGCGTAACAATGACGATGGCGCACCCCGCAATGGCAATGCCGTAGTAGCCCATGCCGGCGGCAAGCCCAAGGCAAGCCGCGTTCCAAAGGGATGCGGCCGTGGTAAGCCCGGCTATTTTCTTCTGGGCGATGAAAATGGTACCGGCGCCTAAAAAGCCGATCCCGCTGATTACCTGGGCGCTTATGCGGCCCATGGTAACGGTGACACCGCTGTTTTCGTGCAAAAGGTTCAGGCGCAGGGCGTCGGCTATCATATAGCTTTCCATCACGGAAATCAGCGCCGCCCCAACGCAGACCAGTACGTGCGTACGCATCCCCGCAGGCCTGTTTTTCCTTTCACGTTCGATTCCAATCACGCAGCCGACAACGACAGCCAATAGCAACCGCAGGCCGGCCTCCCACCAAGCCATATGATCCAATCCTTTCCGTGTCCATAATATAGTCATAACAAGACCCAAGCAGAACCGGCTTTTCTATACGGAATCCGTTACCATAATAGTTATGAATCCGCAAATTCTTACTTGTTTCTTACTAACATTATACTATAAACAAACAATATCCACAAGCCGGAAAACCGCCCTGCATAAGGAAAAGGCGCCGGCTCTGCGCCCGGCGCCCATGGATGTAGTTTGTTTTACGCTTTCGCCTGCCGTTTTACAAACAGCCGGAGTACCCCGCGCAGGAACCTGGGGGCCTTGATGCAGACCATTCTGACGCTCATCCCGTTCACCTCCCTACGCCGCTCAAGCGCAACAGCAGATACCCGGCCGCAATCAGTATAATGCCGATCAGCGCGGCCCAGGCCCAGCCGGGGATGCATAAAAACAGCAGCAGCAGGCCACCGGCGATCAATACCAGCCCGATGATTTGCAGCACCTTGTTTCCCTTGTTGGGATAGCAACGGACATAGGCGCTTGTGTGCTGGGCCTGCCACTTCATACCGCATTCACCCCGCTTTGCTTTCAAGCATATGCAGGATCATTGCAAAAGTTTCCCCTCAGGCAATGCGATAAATATCTTTGGCGTTTTGCGTTGTGGCAGCCGCCAGCTCCTCCACGGCAATGTTCCGAAGCGCCGCGATCCTGTCCGCCACATGCCGCACGAAAGACGGCTCATTGCGCCGCCCGCGCATGGGCTCCGGGGCAAGATACGGGCTGTCTGTTTCAATGAGCAGGCGGTCAAGGGGAACCTTTTGCGCCACCTCCCACTGGATGGGAGCTTTTTTGAAGGTTACAGGGCCGGCTATGGAAAGATAGAATCCCATTTTCAGGTATTCCCTCGCGCTCTCCCAGCTGCCCGAGTAGCAGTGCAGTATGCCCCTTGGCAGCCTGCCCCCCTGGGCTCGCATGATGTCCAGCATATCGCCGTGGGCATCCCGCACATGGAAGATCGCCGGCATGTTTTGGGCATAGGCAAGCTGCAGCTGCGCGTTGCATGCTTCCTTCTGAACATCCCGCGGGGAATGGTCG
>JAEWNM010000007.1 GCA_023392755.1 Bacillota bacterium | reverse complement strand
CCGTATGTCCGGGTGGATATGCAAAAGCCCTTCCCGCGGCTGGAGGTCGCCCGGCGCATCGAAAAGGACGGGGCCAAGTACTTCGGCCCCTACATCGGGGCTACGGTGGTGCGCCAGGTGATGGACGCGGTGCAGAATATTTTCCCCCTGCGCTCCTGTACGCTTGACCTGCCTTTAAAAACGCCCCGCCGCCCTTGCGTGCAGTATGAGATCGGCCGGTGCCTCGCTCCCTGCGCGCAAAAATGCACCCAGGCGGAATACGGCGCCATGATGGAACAGGTTTTGTCCTTTCTGGGCGGCAGGTATCAGGATGTGGCAAGCCGCATGAAGGCGGATATGGAGGCCGCCGCCAAGGCGCTCAACTTTGAACGCGCGGCATATCTTAGGGATAAGATTAGGGATGTGGAGCAGCTTATGGAGCGGCAGCGGGCCATACAGATAAGCGGCGCGGATCAGGATGTACTGGCGATATTTCAGGACGGGCTGGATGCCATGGTACAGGTGCTGTACGTCCGCGGCGGCCTCATGATCGGCGGCGACCACTTTGTACTGCCCCAGGCCGGCTCCGATGAGAAGGCGGATGTGCTGGCCGCCTTCCTGACCCAGTACTACGAGGATGGCAATCTCATACCAAGGCAGGTCCTGTGCCAGGAGCTGCCGGAGGACCGCGAGGCGCTGGAGGACTGGCTCAAAAGCGCCAGGGGCGGCGCTGTAACGCTGTCCACCCCCAAGCGCGGCGAGAAGCATGATCTGATACTGCTGGCGGAAAAGAACGCGCGGGACGCCTTGGAAAAGCGGAACGCCAGAAGCGCGATAATCGAAGAACGCACCACCGGCGCGGCGGCGGCGCTTGGCGAGGCGCTGGGGCTTGCCAAAGCGCCCCGGCGTATTGAAGGCTATGACATCTCCAATACCCAGGGCGTATTGAGCGTGGCGTCCATGGTGGTGTTCATCAACGGGGAGCCTGCCAAGAAGGAATACAGGCATTTCCGAATCAAAACCGTGGAAGGGCCCAATGACTTCGCCTCCATGAACGAGGTGGTGGGCCGCAGGTTCCGCCACGGTATGGAGGAGCAGAAGGAGCGGGAGGAGGCCGGCCGGCCCATGGAGGGCGGCAGGTTTTCCGACCTGCCGGACCTGGTGCTCATCGACGGCGGTCCGGAGCAGCTGGCTTTTGCAAGGCGCGCCATGCGGGAAGCGGGGGCAGATGTGCCCATGTTCGGCCTGGCTAAGCGGCTGGAGGAAATCTTCCTTCCGGACAGGGAGCTGCCCATTTTGCTGGACAAGCGTTCTCCCGCGCTGCACCTCATTCAGCGCATCAGGGATGAGGCGCACCGCTTTGCCATTACCCATCACAGAAATTTGCGGGGCAAGGAAAGCGTTCACAGTCAAATAGAGGACATCCCTGGCATAGGCCCCACCAGAAGAAAAGCGCTATTGAAGCATTTTCACTCCCTGCAGGGCGTCAGAAACGCAACGCTGGAAGAACTTCTGGCGGTGCCCGGCATGAACAGGCCTGCGGCGGAGGCGGTGCTCAAGTGGGCGGAGGAAAAGAAAGTATAACAAACAGTCCGGCTAAAGGATCAGGGAAGCTTGCAAAGGCTCTATATCTTCCGCGCTGGTCAATTCATGACGTAATGGCGTCAAAAGCGTTCGGGCGATTGATAATCGCCCCTGCACCGCCGTGCGTTTGCCGGCCCCCCTGCCGGAGCATATGCAACCCGGAAGAAAAGCCAACCCACTCCTGGCAGCCGTAGGGGCGGTTATCAACCGCCCGCAAAGCGGCGCCGCTCATGAGCCTTAGGATTTTTATATCACTTTTTTCGCCGTATATACATTTTCTTAAGATGGGAGAGGGCCAGCATGACGATCCGCAACGCGGCCAAGGCCATCATCGTTCACAAGGGAAAGGTTCTTTTGATCAAGTACCGCAATAGTACGGGGGAGACATGCCACACCATTCCCGGCGGCGGCCAGAACTGCCTGGAGACGATGGAGGAGGCTATTGAAAGAGAGTGCATGGAGGAAACAGGCTATCAGGTTGCCGTTTCCGATTTTCTGGCGCTGTATGAAGAAATCATTGAGGACAAGGCCTTTCAGCAAAAGCATCCTGCCTATGCCCACAAAATATTTCATGTTTTTCTATGCCGCTTAAAAAGTGACATTCAACAAAGCCCCACAGAGCCGGATGCCGGGCAGACAGGCAGCGAATGGGTTGATATTCATCAGGCAGGTTCCTTGAATCTGTATCCGCTGGCATTGCGTGAAAGGATTGCGGACTTGCTATCGGGTAAAGGCCCGCTGTTTCTGGGAACACGTAAACTGCCGATGCCACAATGAAACTACAGCCGGGTCATGACTTGGGCGCCTCTTTCAGCTTTTCCAGCGCCCGGCGGGTGTAAAACGCCAATGCCAGCAGCGTCAGGCCCACGGAAACCCATAAGGTCAGCATATCCCACTGCACAATCCCCGCTGCCAGAAAATCTTCGTGGAAAAAGGAAAGCGACAGCGCCACAATGAAAAGGAATTGGGCGGCCTTGCCCACGATCTCACTGTAAACCACGATGCCCTTTTTCAGCATGTACATGCCGCCCACCACCATCAGGATTTCCTTGAGAAGCACGATGATGACAGCCGCGGGGGGCAGGATGCCGCCAAACGTCTGCACGAGCAGCACGGAAATGACCATCAGCTTATCGGCCAAAGGGTCCATCAGCTTGCCAAAATTGGTGACAAGGTTGTATTTGCGTGCAATATACCCATCCAGCAGGTCTGTGGCGCTGGCCAGCAGGAATACCGCAAGCGCCTCATAGCGCCTGGACACATAGTAGAGCACAAGGAATACGGGGATCAGCGCGGCCCGGAGCATGGTAAGCGCATTGGGCACGTTCCATATGTTTTCCCGCTTCTTGTCCATAAAGGGCCCTCCTTGGTTTTCCATCTGGCGATATTGTTTATAGTATAACACGAATCGGGTGAAATGGCAGCGGCATGCGGCCGGAAAATTGCTGCAGGAAAGGGAAGGAACACGATGAAGGCACTGATTATCGGCGGTACGGGCACCATCAGCACGGCGGTCACCGGGCGCGCGCTGGAGGCGGGCTTTGATGTGACCATACTCAACAGGGGCAATCAAAGGGAGGTGCCCAAATCCGTACATCAGCTTCATGCGGATGTCCGGGACAGAGTGGCTATGGAAACGGCGCTTCGCGGGCATACCTTCGATGTGGTGTGCGATTACCTGACCTTCACGCCGGAACAGGCCAGGCAGAATATCGAGCTGTTCGGCGGCAGAACGTCACAGTTCTTCTTTGTCTCCAGCGCCACGGTCTATCAAAAGCCGCCCGCCCATTATCTGGTTACCGAGGGCACGCCCCTTGGCAACCCCTTTTCGGAATACGCAAGGC
>JAEWNM010000293.1 GCA_023392755.1 Bacillota bacterium | reverse complement strand
ACGGACAGAACGGCAAGGCCGGCGGCCAGGCCCCTGTAAGCCCATGGCGCGTGCTGGCCGCCGTGCTCATTGGCCTTGCCCTCATCGGCGGGCTGTATCTGCTGTTCGCCCAGGGAGACGGGCAGGACGCCACGTACTACATCAGCAATTTTTAGTTTATCCCGGCCAGGCAACTTTCTTTACCTTTTGGAAGGCCGCAAACTCCCCCAAGCATCTGTTCAAAGCCCGCTTGTCGGGCTTTTTCCCTTTTTCAGGCCAGAATCCCCTGACCTCAAGAGCGTTTTCCCTGGCGTTTGTCACAAGCTCGATACGGCCCACAAACTCTTCGCCCATAAGCACAGGCAGCACATAATAACCGTATTGCCGCTGCTCCCTGGGGGTATAGATTTCCCAGCGGTAATAAAAATCAAACAGCGCTTCCAGCAGCTTCCTGTCCCAAAGCATATTGTCCAGCGGGGCGATAACCTGGGTGCGCGGTGCGAAAGCTTCACCCGACAGCGCCCTGCCCAGTATTTCTTCATCCGAAGACAGTATGTACAGCGGATCGCGGATACCCTCCACCGTAACCGGGACGATCTCCTTGCACTCCAGCAGCCTGTCAAACAGCGCATTGCGGCTTTGCGCTTTTTTGTCCGGCATGCCAAGATACGCATCAGAAGCCTTGTTCCAAAGCATGCCCACCCCGCCGATGCGCCTTTTCAAGCGCCAGGCACCGTGTTCCGCCTCCCCGGGATACGGATCGGGCGCGGAAAGGATATCCTGGGGCAGAAGGTTCGCCGCGAAGTCATAGGCCTTCTGCGTGCCGCGCTTATGGTGCACACACAATTCGCCGCGGAAGTACAGCGCCTCCAGTGCCGCGCGGGAAGCGGTAGTCTCGGACCAGTACCAGTCCACCTTGTGGCGCATGTCAAAGTCGTCGGAAAAGGATGGCCCCCGCTTTTTGAGCATGTCCCTAATGGCAGGCGCCACATCCTCTACCTTGTCATAGCTTCTTAGCCCTTCTTTTGCGTATGCTTCCCGGGTGCGGGCAAAGAAAGGCCAGTCCTCCACGGGGAAAATGGCCATATTCTTATCCCAGTAATCTATGAGGCGGCGTTTTTCGTACAGCAGGCTGTCCAGCATGCTTTCCCGGTACCCTTCCACACGGGATTGGAGAACCAGATCGGCATTCCTGCCGCAGACGTCGATAGGATCGTACTGGATGCAGCCCGCCTGCCGTATGAACCGAAGAGCGCCCTCCTCACCGGCAAACCGCTTTTCTCCCAAAAGCCCCTGCTTCAAAAGCAAAAACCGCCGTGCGTCACGCTTTGATATGCTCACACGTGTTCCCCCCGCGTATACAGATAGCCAAGGCAAAGATACCTTCCGCCAAAAGCTTCCCTCTCCCTCTCCCATTGGCGCTGGTAGCCCGCCTTCTCCAGCACTTTTCGGGAGGGATGGTTATCTGCCATCAGTATGGCCCATATGCCCGGCAGGGAAAAGCGATTAAGCGCCCAGGCGGAAAATGCGGCTACCGCCTCCGCGCCGTACCCCCTGCCCTGATGGGCCATGGCAATGGCATAGCCTATTTCCACGCCTTCCTGTATAGGGCTCAGCCCCACATGGCCAATCAGCTCCCCAGATTCGCGCAAGGCCACGCCCAGCACGAAGGGCCACTCCCCCCTTTGCGCCCTCTCCATAAGATGAGCGGCGGCTTCCTCCGCTTCCTTCACCGAACCGTACACCTGGTCCGGCATGCGGCGGCGCAGCGTTTCCTCCCGGCTCAATGCATAGAGCGAAGGAGCATCCGTAAAAGTGAAGGAGCGCATCAAAAGGCGGGCGGTAGACAATCCGTTTTCCATTTAAAAGGATACCTCCCAGATATCATAAGACGCTTTGAAGGAATACCCCAGCTTCTCCGCCAGGGCGAGGGATGCGTTATTTGCCGCGTCCCAGGTGGGCTCAATACCCTTTTTTATGCAGTCCAATATCAGCCTGGCGCAGCAGGCGGCCGCCAAACCCCGGCGGCGCATATCTTCCCTCGTATCCGTCTGGATTTCAATACCGCCCTCATGCACCACATACGACGACGCGCCGGAAACCAATTCACCCCTATAAAGCGCCACCGTGCCAAGGCCGCGGCGCGCGTAATCCGCCGCGTCATGGAACTGGGAGCAAAAATCCCGGCTCCACATTTCGGCCATGGCCTTTCCATACAGCGCCTCATCGATGGCATGCAAAGAGAACCCAGGCGGAATATCCTTTATCAGAAGGCAAAGCCTGGACACATCAAAGGCGGATTTTTGCTCCACCGCAAACCGAACTCCCCGTTCCATCCGCTTTGGCCGCCAGTATGCGATATGCTCTTCCCAGCCTTGCGCGCAAGGTATGTTCCATTCCTTGCCCGGCCTTAAAGCCAGCTTGCCCGCAATGTGACGTGACGCTTGCCTTTTCGGGTCGCCGCCCAAACAGGCAAAATCGCCGATACATAAAAGCGCCGCTCCAGGCCGGAGCGGATGGTCGCCAAACGCCTGCCCCATACTCCCGTCAAGGCAGGCGCGCATCAGGCCGTTGGTGCAGGGAAACAGGGGCGCGATAATCCCCCTGTTCTTTGCCGGGATGGAAAATACCGCTTGTAGCAAGCTATTCCTCCTCAATTTGCACTTTGTCCCTGCCAAAGTCGGCAATCAATTCCTGTACCAGAGACTTCTCCCTGCGCTCCTGCATAGGGTCCGCCTGCTCCGCCATTACCGCCTCAAAGCGGACGGCTTCGCCCGCCGTGTCGGACAGCGCCGCCGCGACGGCGGCCTTTCGGGCTTCCGTATTCAAATATTTTATGGCAAAAGGATTGGATTTGGGCACGATGACCCGGTACATATCCCCCTTTGCGCCTCCGAAGGCGCAGGCAGCCAGCTGGCTGAACAGGCTGGCATCCGTTTTCCGCAGCATTTGAAGCGTTTGATCCCATACTTTTTGAGGGGAAATCGCCCCCCGCGGCACGTTTTCCTCCGGCGCCCGCTCCCTGGGCTCCGCCTTGGGCGCAGGCGCCGACGCGGGTTTGGGCGGGATGGGCTGTGCCGGGGCCGGCGCCGCCTGGTACCCGTTTTGCAGCTTCCGCTCCAGCTCCGAAATGCGCTCCAATAAGCCCTCCACCGTACTTTCCCCACTTGGAAGGCAAGCCTTTATCACCGCCGCTTCCAGCGCGATTCTAGGCGAGGAAGCCCACTTGATATCCGTTTCCACATGCATGAACAAATCCAGCATCCGAAGCAACCTGCTTTGGGAGATAAGCGCCGCCTGCTGGCCGTAGCGCGCGGCATCCTCCGCCGTAACCTCCAGGAGCGATTCCACATCAGCCCCGCAGGAGGCCGCCAGCAGCAACGCACGTATATGGTAGGCCATGTCCCGCGCAAATACCTGAGGTTCCCGGCCGCCGCGCATCAAATCATCCACAAGGCGCATAGCCTGCCTGACGTCGGTCTTTCCCAGCGCATCGGAAAAGGTGAACAGGAAAGGCTTGTCCGCCGTGCCAAGAACGGCGCGCACCGTATCCTCCGTCACCCGGCCCCCATCCCCAAGGCACATGTCCAGTATGCTCAAAGCATCCCGCAGCCCGCCTTCGGCCGCGCGGGCTATCAATGCCAGCGCCTCCTCTGTGGCTTCCGCCCCGGCCCCCTGTACCGCCTGACGGAGCCGGCCAGCGATTTGATGGGCGGGGATGCGTCCAAAGTCGAACCTCTGGCATCGGGATAAAACCGTGGCCGGCAGCTTCTGCGGCTCGGTAGTGGCCAGTATGAACACCACATGGGCCGGCGGCTCCTCCAGTGTTTTTAAGAGCGCGTTGAAGGCGGCGCCGGTAAGCATGTGCACCTCGTCGATGATGTATACCTTGTACCGCCCCGTTTGCGGCGGATACTTCACTTTTTCCCGAAGGTCGCGTATTTCGTCCACGCCGTTGTTGCTGGCGGCGTCGATTTCCGTAACATCCAGGCTTGTCTCCTCCAAAAGACTTTGGCAAACGGAACAAGCCCCGCAGGGGTCGCCTTCCCTGGGGGATACGCAGTTGACGGCCCGTGCCATGATCTTGGCCGCGCTCGTCTTGCCTGTTCCACGGCTGCCGCAAAACAGATAGGCGTGGGCTATGCGCCCTGATGCCACCTGATTCCTGAGGGTTTTTACAATGGCTTCCTGCCCCACCATGTCCGAAAACGTGCCGGGACGCCACTGCCTGTATAATGCCTGATATGCCATGGCCGCCTCCACACTTGGTATTTTCCGATTTCATTATCCCCTATTTATCCCCGCGTTTCAAGGGGAAAGGGCAAGAAACTGTGTGCATATGGCAAAAAGGCGCAGTATCCCGTCATTTTGGTTGCCAATCTTCCCATTTCCTGATAAGATACCTGCATTGATTTTTACCATTACTGAAAAGGAGTCTCCTCCATGCGTATCACCAGGGCGTACCTGCGCACCTTTCTTGGAAGCAAAGGCTTTTATAAAAGCGCGCTGGCCGTCATGATCCCGGTAGTTCTCCAGCAACTCATCAATACGCTCTTCAACGTGGTGGACACGGTGATGGTGGGCTCCCTGGGGGAGATGACCATGAGCGCCGTTTCTGTAGCCAACAAGCCCGGCATGATCTACAACGGCTGCTTTTTCGGCATCACCGGCGCCGGCGGGCTGATGCTCAGCCAGTACTACGGCGCAAGGGATCATGAGCAGTGCCAGAGCATATTTTCCCTGCAGTTTGTGCTCGGGCTGTTCTTTGCCGCGCTGTATTTTGTGGTGCTGCGGTTTTTCCCCCAATGGGTGATGAGCATTTTCGTCAAGGATGTAAACACCATAGCCATTGGCGTATCCTACCTGCGCATCGTAAGCTTCAGCTACCTCCCCGCCGCCGTCGCTTCCACCTGCATCTTTTCCATGCGCTCCCTTGGCCATAACAAAATACCCATGACCATCAGCCTGGCAGCACTTTTTATGAACGCACTGTTCAATTATGTGTTCATGTTTGGCAAGCTGGGCTTCCCGGCCATGGGCGTTGAAGGCGCAGCCATTGGCACACTGCTGTCCCGAACGATCGAAATGTGCATTTACCTCTTTGTGCTTGTAAAGCGCCGCTCCTTTTTTTCACTGCGGCTGGATGCGCTACTGCGCATACGCCTGGGCGTGCTGAAAAGCTTCATCCGCCGGGCGCTGCCGCTTACGGGGAACGAGTTGCTGTGGAGCACCGGGCTGAACGTATACTTCTGGGCGTATGCGCGGCTGGATGAGCCATCCATCCCGGCCATGGTGATCGCGGACCAGGCTTTCATGGTAGGGTTTGTTCTTTCAACAGGCATTTCCTCCGCCGTATCGGTGCTGATCGGCACGGAATTGGGCGCCGGCAATTTTGAAAAGGCCCGGAAAAGCTGCAAGCACCTGCTTTCCCTGGTCTGCTGTATCGCGCTTGCGTGCTCCCTGATAGGCATTCTCTGCTCCTTTGCCATGCCGTATATCATACCGGTAAAGCAGGAGCTGCGCGCCCTTTCCACAAGGCTTACCATGCTGTACAGCCTGTTTTACCCCGTCAACTGCGTATATGCCTTTTGCTTTTTCTGCCTGCGTGCAGGCGGCGACACAAAAAACGCCGCCCTGCTTGACAGTGTGTATATGTGGCTGCTGCCCGTTCCCGTCAGCATTGCCATGGCGGTTCTGGGAAGCGGCAGCATCACGCTTCCCATCGCCATTACAGTCGTTCAATTGTTGATGAACGCCAAAATAGTACTGGCGCTTCGCATCGTCAGACGCGGCAAATGGATACGCAACATCACCCTGGAGGGATAGTCCTCTTTTGAACAGGCACCGAAAACCAAAAGCGGCTGCCTTGGCCCAAAGTGCTTTCCACGCCATAGGGCAGGCGGTGCGTATCCAGTATGGATTTGACGATGGACAGCCCCAGACCCGTGCCGATAGCGGCGCGCCTGTGAACTTTGGCACGGTAGTACCTGTCCCAGATTTTTGGAATCTCCTCCGGCGGGATACCGCATCCCGTGTCAATCACGGAAATTGTGACCATACCGTTTTCCACCGTCTGGCGCACCAGCACCTTTTTATCCCCGCCGGTGTACAAGATGCCATTGTTGATCAGGTTGTACGCCACCTGCGTTATTTTTGTCTCATCGGCCAGCACTGTCACATTCTCCTGTGCCATAAAGACAAGTTCATACCCGTCCTGTTCGGTCAGCTTGCTGTAACGCTTGAGCAATTCCCTGATGCTTTCCGTCAGGTCATATGCCTGAAGCGTCAATTCCTGGCCGCCTGTCTGAAGCCTGGAATAATCCATCACGGCGCTGACCAGCGTAGACAGGCGCTTTGTCTCATCGATGATTACCTGCATGTTTTCCGGCGTATTTTCGCCGGGGATATCCCGCATCACCTCCGCATACCCGCCGATCATGGTCAGGGGCGTGCGCAGGTCGTGGGAGATGTTGGCGATCAGTTCCTTTTGCAGCTGATCCACCATGCTTAAGTCCTTGGCCGCCTTAGCAAGCGTAGCGTTCAGCTCCGCGATTTCCCGGTACACGGCCTTCAGGTGCGGCGGCGCGAATTTGCCCTGGGACAATGCTTTGGCCGCCTCGTTGGTATCGACAATGGGCCGGGTGATGCGCCTTGACATGAAATAGGACAGAAGCAGCGACAGTGCCAGCAGGCTAACGGTAATGATGAGCATTTGGCTGCGCAGCGTCTCCACCGTGGCGCTGACAGGGGTGATCAGTGAATTCAAAAAAACGCCCACCGTCTCCCCGTCCTGCCTTTGTGCCAGGCGCAGATAGAGCATGGTCTCCGACCTGCCCGTGTCGGGCGGCGGCACGCGGCCTACAAATCGCCTGGCGTCATACACCAGGTTGCGGAAGGCGCGCAGATCAAACAGCTCCAGCCAGGTGTTGTCAGACGCCAGCGCCTTCTCCCAAAAGCGGCGCAAATCCAATTTGTCCATCCCATGTATGATTGAGCCGGCCGTTATTTCCGCCTTCTGGGTCATAACCATCTTCTCATCCAAAATGAGAATGCTCATGTCGTTTTCCTGGGAGATGCGCTCCACCAACGTCTGCAATTCCGGATTGTCAATATTTTGCACGATGGTCTCCGCGGACCGCTTTAGCGTGGCGGTTTTCAGCATACGGTAAAAATCATCCAGCATAACGATTTGAAACATCCACAGAAGCCCGATCAGCACGGCGACAAACAGCAATAAATACAGAAATATGCGCATGCGGATGCTCTGCTTCGCAAAAACGCCCATCAACCGCGTGTACAGGGACGGCCGCCCCTGTGCGCTTTCAGCCATTTTCAAAGCGGTATCCCACCCCTCGCAGCGTTACGATACAGCCGGCATACTTGCCCAGCTGTTTGCGCAGAAGCTTGATATGGGTATCCAGCGTGCGGTCATCGCCGAAAAAGTCATACCCCCATACCTGGGTAATCAGCTTTTCCCGGCTGAGCGCAATGCCCCTGTTGCGCACCATATAAAACAGCAGGTCGAATTCCTTTGGGGAAAGCTCGGCGTTTTCCCCATCCACCAGCACCATTCTTGCGGTAAAATCAACAGTGAGCCCGCCGATTTGCACTACTTCCCGCGCCTGGCTGCCCTCTCCGCGGCTTCGCTTTAAAACAGCTGCCACGCGCATCATCAGTTCCTTGGGTGAAAAGGGCTTTACCACGTAATCGTCCACCCCAAGCTCGAAGCCGTGGATTTTGTCATATTCCTCGCCCCGGGCGGAAAGCATGATCACCGGTGTTTGTGACTCCTTGCGTATTTCCCGCAAGGCGGAAAAGCCGTCCAGCTCCGGCATCATCACATCCAGGATCATCAGGTCGCAGTCCTGCCTGCGGGCATATTCCACCGCCTGCATGCCGTTTTCGGCTTCCACCACCTCGAAGCCTTCAAAGACGGCGTACTTCTTGATCAATTCACGGATGCGGGCCTCATCGTCCACCACCAGTATTCTCATGCGTGCACCACCTCGCACCCAGTATATAAAAAAGCCGGGGCGTTTACAAGCCGCAGCCGTTCCCGCCCGCCATCCGCTTCAATCGTCAGCGTAACTTTATCCCTGCCCCGCCGGATACCAAGCTCCGCCGCATCCCCGTATCCCAGCATGGCAAAGGCAGCCCGCAGCTCCTCCACGCTGCCGACCGGTTCGCCGTTTATGGCCGCAATATGGTCCCCCGGCTGAACACCCGCCCGATGGGCCGGGCTTTCCTTGTCCACCGCCAGCACATACACCCCCGGCTCCGGAACACGCAAGGCCAATGCCGCCTGCCCGTTTGCAATATCCAGCAGCACCATGCCGAGGTCGGCATCCTCCCACCCAATATTGTCTTCCTTGGGCTGCGCCTGTTGTTTCGCAGCGGCAGGGGGCGCGGCTCCCCGGCCGGGGTCCGGAACTGACGAACGCAGAATGCCCCATAACAAAAGAACCGCCATGGCAGCAGCGATCATCCATCGCGCAAAAAGCCCGGCAGGCATCTTTTTCCGCTTTGCCATCCTCCCATTTCCATCCATGTGATCCGGAGGATGAACCGCGGATGGAATGCATATCTGAAAAGGCGCTGTCCGCGTGCGCCGGCACATAGCCTCCACCTCACTTCCGTTGGCAAGGCCATTGTAAGCAAACAAAGTGACGTGTATTTGAACAAAGCCTGAAGCCTGACTGAACGGCCATTTCGCCTTGTACTCACTGATTTGCCGTGCTATAATGGAAAATATCGGGAGGCGATGGCATGGTAAGCAAACAGGCGCTTCATTCCACCGTTTTGCAGGGCAACACGGATACGGGCCTTTTGAAGCTTTTGGCTCTGGTTTTTATGATTATCGACCATTCCGGCAAAATGCTATTCTCCTCCATACCTGAAATGCGCATCATTGGCCGCATCGCATTTCCTTTATACGGCTGGTGCCTGGTGGTGGGGTCGGAATATACAAAAAACATCTGGCGATACGCTTTGCGCATCGCTGTTGTCGGCCTTGTCGCCCAGCCGTTTTACATGCTCGGCCTCAGGCACACATGGGTGGAGCCGAATATTTTCCTTACATTGCTGCTGGCGCTGCTGGGCATTATCGCCATCAAAGAACACAAATACTGCAGCCACAT
>JAEWNM010000287.1 GCA_023392755.1 Bacillota bacterium | reverse complement strand
TTCGACAGGGAAGGCACCGACAGCCTTTTCCGCATGGAGGGCATACGGCTGCCCGATGATGAGCTTGAAAGCGTATTCAGTTCAACCGAAGGCTGGGTATCGGCAATCAGGTTGCAGATTCTCAATTTCAAGGAAACGGGCTCCTTTGACAACTCGGCGGATATCGAGCATCTGGTGGAAACAGCCATCTGGAGAAGGCTGACGCCTGAGGAGAAAGATTTCCTCCTGTCGGTCTCCGTCATGGACAGCTTCACGGCCAGGCAGGCGGCAATCATACTGGGGCAGGATACGCTGCCCGAAAATATTGAGGACCTGCTCAAGTCCAACGACTTCATCCGCTATTATCCCGACAAAAACAGCTATACCATACACGGCATCTTGCAGGACTACCTGCGCAACCGGTTCTATAATCATCAGCCGGAGGAGTATCAAAAGCAGATTCTCCGCCTGGCGGGGCATTCCTGCGCGGCGGTTTCACAATATCTTCTGGCGGCGCAGTTTTATTACAGGATCAAGGATTTCAGGTCCATCCTCTCCCTGCCTGTAGACGGGCAGTATCTTGGCAACCAGAAGGAAAACAATATCCTGGACTTCATGGCGGCTGTGGTTCAGGAGGGCCCGGAGGAAACACTTTGCGAGTACCCCTTTGTCATGCTGACTTTTGCCTATTTGATGCTGCTGGACGGGAAGATGGATATGTTCCACAAGCTCTGCCGGCTGATTGGCCAGGCAGTCCGCAATCGTTCAGATTTGGGCCCGGAGGAGCGGCGCAGGCTCAGTGGCGAATTTGCGCTGCTGTCGGCATTTATCGATTTTAACAGCATCGCCAGGATGAGCGCTGGCATTAAGTCGGCACTGGAAATTCTAGGCGGGCCCAGCAGTGTCATTATGCACATCATACCATGGACATTTGGTGGAACCTCGGTTCTTGCCATGTTCTGGCGGGAATCTGGAAAGTTGGAAGAAACGCTGCGGGAAATGGATGAATGCCTGCCCCATTACCGCAGGCTGACCCGCGGCCACTGCTCCGGTGCCAACAGCGTTATGCGTGCGGAGGTCATGCTGATGCGGGGCGAGGATGACGAGGCCGAAATCATGTGCCACAAAGCGCTTTACGAAGCGCGTAACAGCCAGCAGATCAATATCTGCCTGGGCGCGGAAATGGTGCTTGCCCAGATAGCCATTTTAAGGGGCGATGTGGATGGCTACTTTGCCGCTGTAAAAAACATGCAGGACCATACAAAGGAAAATGCCAACCTGTACGTGATGCGCATGGCGGAGCTGTGCCTGTCGAACCTGAGCATTATCCTGGGTATCAAAGAAAATGTCGCTCAATGGCTTTGCGATATGGAGAGCATCAAAAAGGTGCTGTACGCCAACTGCACCACCCCCGCCATCATGCTCTTCGCAAGGCTTTTGCTTATGGAAAGGCGGTACAACGAGTTTTTCGGGATTTCACAGTTCTTAATGGACGCTTCGGAAAAAGCAAACGATAACCTGCAGTTCATTATGCCGCAGCTTAACCATCTCATTTTGCTGGCCGCCGCAAAGCACAGCTGCGGAAACGACCTGGAGGCGCAGGGCCACCTCAAGTGCGCGTTGGCGATGGCGCTCCCGGACAGGATGTATCTGCCCTTTGCCCAGCAGGAGGGCCTGCTGGATTCCCTGCCGGAATCGGCTATTAGCTTTGCGGTGCGTTCCCTGTCCGGGGAGCCTGCGGCCAGCTGCGCCGGCGAAGCGGCGGGCAGCCTTGCCGCCCTGAAAGCACTCTGCAAGCGTCAGGAGAGGGGCGCCGCCATTATCAGAAAGGCTATCCTTCAGACAAAGTCATCCTTGACACCCAGGGAAAGGGAAATCGCAAGGCTTGCCAAAGAAAGGCTGAGTGCAAAGGAGATTGCCGAGAAATTGTATATTTCGGAAGCAACTGTAAGAACAATTCTCCGAAGCGTTTACAGCAAGCTTGATATTCATTCAAAAACGGAGCTGAATTCAAAAGAATTTTGACGTTTTATTAAAAAATACCTCAAAATGGAGTATGTGATAAAGCAGAATCTGCTGTATTCTTCTAGGTAGCAAAAGATATTTTGCATTTATTCGCAATTGTGTTTTAACCATGAAGGCCGGATGCGGCAGCGGGGATCACTGCGCCTCGATATCGGACGATGCGGACATTCGCTGATTTGGAGGGAGGAACGGCAACAGGAGGGCAATCGTCATGAATACTGTTTTAATCGCAGATGATTCGACATTCATGCGCAAGTTCATCAGAAGGATTCTGGAGAAAAAGGGTTTCTCAATCGTTGGGGAAGCGGAAAACGGCACCGTGTGCATCGACGAGTTCCGCAAACACCTGCCGGAAATCGTAACGCTGGATGTGACCATGCCAGAAATGGACGGCCTTCACACCCTGGCAAAGCTGATGGAGATTAACCCTGGTGCAAAGGTCGTTATGATATCCGCGCTGGGGCAGGAATCCATCGTCCGGGCGGCGATTTCCATCGGTGCAAAATCGTTTATCGTCAAGCCGTTCAAAGAGAGCCATGTCATAGCGGCGATCAATAAGGTAGCGGCGCAAAAATAGAGCAATTATGGCAATTTAGGATAGATGCAAAGGGGGAAGCATATTGGACAACGGCTTTTCGAACGAACCCATGCTGGACATTTTCATATATGAATCCACACAAAATGTCGAGCAGCTGGAGCAGCTGATACTGTCAAGCGAAAAGGCAGGCAGCTTCACAGCCGATGCGGTCAATGAAATTTTCAGGATCATGCACACCATCAAGGGTTCTTCCGCCATGATGCTCTTTAACAACATCGCCTCACTGGCTCACGCCATGGAGGATCTTTTCTACTGCATACGCGAAGAAAAGCCGGCAAACGTAGAGCATGCGCTTCTTTCTGATCTGGTTCTGGAGGGCGTTGATTTCGTCAAGCTGGAGCTGGAAAAAGTGAAAAACGCGGACGGGCTGGACGGCGACCCGACCGTACTGGTGGAGAAAATCAAAGCCTTCCTGTCCTCCATCAAGGGAGGGGGGCAGCCTGTCGCAGAGCCGGTATCAAGGGAGGAGCCTCCCGCGGCGCAGCAATATTACCTGTCCCAGCGAAGGGATGCCGGGGCGTCTGAATCAAAGGGGTATCAAGCCGTGTTCTATTTTGAAGACGGCTGTGAAATGGAAAACATCCGCGCCTATGCCATTGTTCAGAATATCAAGGAAATATCCGACGACTTCCGCTACTTCCCCGAGGATATCATTGAAAACAACGACAGCGTACAGGTGATACGGGAGCAGGGTTTCAAGGTGAAGCTCAAGTCGGATAAAGGCCTTACCGAGCTGCACGAGTTTTTTATGAATACCCCCTTTGTCCGCGACCTGGAGCTTACAGAGCTGGAGGACGAGCCGGTTTCCAGCCAGTCTGCGGCACCGCCCGCCATATCCTTCACCGAGTCTTTGGCAAAAATACAGGAAACGCCGGACCGGGAGCAGGTGGACCACATACAGGCTGAAAAGAAGAGCGCCCACCAGAACATCATCAGCGTCGATGTGACCAAGCTGGATATCCTGATGGACCTGATGGGGGAAATGGTGATCGCGGAGGCGATGGTCACCCAGAACCCGGAGCTTCAAAACCTGCAGCTCAACAGCTTTTATAAGGCGTCCCGCCAGCTTCGCAAAATCACCGGGGAACTGCAGGATATGGTGATGTCCATCCGCATGGTGCCCCTGTCGGCAACCTTCCATAAAATGCACCGCATCGTGCGGGATATGGGCAGAAAGCTGGGCAAGGATGTACAGCTGACGCTGCTTGGCGAGGAAACCGAGGTGGACAAAAACATCATCGAGCATATTTCCGATCCGCTGATGCATCTTGTCCGCAATGCCGTCGACCATGGCATCGAATCTCCCGGGGAAAGGCTTGCAAGCGGCAAGGCCAAGGCGGGCCAGGTAACGTTGGAAGCGAAAAACGCCGGCAGCGACGTGATTGTCACCGTCCGGGACGACGGCAAGGGCCTTGACAGGGAAAGGATACTGAAAAAGGCGGCTGCCCAGGGCCTTATCACCAAGCCCAAAGGCGATATGACGGATAAGGAGATCTATAACATGATTTTCCTTCCCGGCTTTTCCACCAATGAAAACGTAACGGAGTTCTCCGGCCGCGGCGTTGGCATGGACGTGGTGACAAAGAACCTGGAGGCAATCGGCGGCTCTGTATCCATTGACAGCGTCGAAGGCGCGGGCACGGTGACCATGCTCAAGATTCCCCTTACGCTGGCCATCATCGACGGCATGAACATCCGGGTAGGCGGCGCCAAGTATACGCTTCCCACCACCTCCATTCAGGAAACCTTCCAGGCCAAGGAAAAGGATATCGTAAGGGATCCTGACGGCAATGAAATGATCATGGTCCGCGGGGAATGCTATCCCATTTTGAGGCTCCACCAGATGTACGCCGTGGAAACAGACATCATTGACCTGACAAAAGGGATCATGCTCATGGTGGAGCAGGACGGC
>JAEWNM010000246.1 GCA_023392755.1 Bacillota bacterium | reverse complement strand
ATTTCTTCGGGAATCCAAAAATTATTCATGGCCTGCCTGTACCAATCGCTGGCCCAGGCATACTTGACGTTGTTGAAATCGTTGAGGTTGGTGGTATTGCCGCCGATCATGCGCCGAAGATGGATTTGCGTGTCACCCTCCGGGTTGAACAGGGGCTTTTTTGTCAGGATGGCCATGCTTTTGACTCCTCCATGCAGTGTATTCAATTTGCGCAGCTTTCACACTCGATCACTTCCAAGGCTTTGCTGCGCACGTAGTAGACCGTTTTTACGCCCGCTTCCCACGCCAGCAGGTACAAATCCAGCACCTGGCGCAGGCTGAAATCGTTGGTGATATACAGGTTCAGGCTTTGACCCTGGTCGATATGCCGCTGCCTTATCCCCGCCGCCTTCACCGAAAAGGACTGATCAGCCTGATGGGCATTTTTGTAGAACCAATAAGTGGCCATGGAAAGCTCAGGCGCTACACGGGGCAAGATGAGCCCCTTCTTTTCTTCCAGGTAGAACCGGTTCATGACAGGATCGATGCCGGCTGTAGTGGAAGCAAGTATGCTGGTGGAACTGGTGGGGGCAATGGCGATCAGGTATGCATTGCGCATGCCGTTTTGGGCGACTTCGTTTTTAAGCGCCCGCCATGATTCATCAGTGTACCCCCGCTTTTCAAAATACAGCCCTGTTTGCCAGTCGCTGCCTTCAAAAAGGGAGTACGTTCCCTTTTCCTTCGCCAGGCGACTGCTGGCCCGGATGGCGGCAAAGTTCAAGCGCTCGAACACCTTGTCCACAAAATCCAGATGGGCCTGGCTTTCCCAGGCGATGCCCCGCTTGGCCAGCATATGATGATAGCCGTGCACCCCAAGGCCGATGCTGCGATAACGCCCGTTGGTAATTTCCGCATACTCTACCGGATAAAAATTCAGGTCGATCACGTTATCCAGCGCCCTGACCGCAGTGGCCACCAGCTCTCCCATAGCCGCGTCGTCATCAACCGGCAGCACGCCCAGGGAAAGGCTTGCCAGGTTGCATACCACAAAATCGCCGGGCTTTGTAACGGTGACTACCGCCGTTTCGCCATCCTGCGTGGTAATCCGGCGGCTATCCAGCTCAATGGCGCTCATGTTCTGGGCGATTTCCGTACACAGGTTGGAGCAGTAGATGATGCCCGCGTGCCCGTTGGGATTCAGGCGGTTCACCGTATCCCGGTTGAATGCGAAAGGCGTTCCCGTCTCGATGGCGGATTTTAAAATAAGGCGAACCAGTTCCTTTATGGAAATTTCCCTTTTGGTAATCCGCGCATCCTTTACACAGTCAAGATACCGCTTTTCCCATTCCTCTGCGAAGCAGTCCTCCAGCGCATACCCCTTGACAGTGAGGATTTGGTGCGGGCACATCAGGTACCAGCTTTGATCAAGGCTTTCCCCGGCCATGCGCCAGAATAGATCCGGGTAGCACACGGCGGGAAACACATCATGCGCCTTTAAGCGGTCGTCGCCGTTGTTGGTGCGCAGCTGTAAAAATTCCGGCAGGTCCCTGTGCCACACATCCAGGTATACCGCCACGGCCCCCTGGCGCATGCCCAGTTGGTCCACTGCCACGGCGGTGGCATTCACCAGCTTGATCCAGCGGATTACGCCGCCCGCCGCCCCTTCAAAGCCCCGGATGCTGCTGCCGTTTGCCCGCACCTTGCCCATATAGATGCCCATGCCGCCGCCGAATTTTGACACCCTGGCAAAGTTGTCAATGGTGCGGTAAATGCCGTCAAGGCTGTCGGGCATGGTATCAATGAAGCAGCTGGATAGCTGATGATAGGGCTTGCGGGCATTGGCCAGTGTAGGCGTGGCCATTGTAAGCTGCAAAAGGCTCAGCATATCGTAGAATTTCTTCACCCACACGTCCCTGTCCTGCTTTTCTTCCATGGCAAGGTGCATCGCGATGCCAAGGTACATCTCCTGGGGTGTTTCCAGGGGCACATGCCGGTGGGTTTGAACCACATAGCGCTGCAGCAGCAGATGAAGCCCCGCGAAATTCAAAAGATGGTTGCGCTCCCCGCGTATATACGTTTCATACAGGTCAATTTCCGCCTTGGAATAGTGTTCAAGGATATAGGCACCATACAGCCCCTCTTCCGTTAAGTTTCGGATTTTCTCGTACAGGCTTCCTATCTTCCGGCGAGACATCTCCTCCCGAAGCGTTAACTCAAAGCTGAAATACTGCAAACGCGCCGCGATAAATTCCCACTTGGGGGCCTCCTGCGTGGTAAGCTCCACCGCCGCCTTTATAACGGCGGCCAGGCGCTGATCCGCCGGCATATCCGGCTTGACAAAGGCGGCATACTTGGCATTAAGGCGCTGAAGGTCGTACGCCTCCTCCGGGAAATCCTTTTGTATCCGCGCCAAAAGCTCGTACAGCCCGGGAACCGCAAGCGTATCCGACAAATCCCGGCAGGCGGCACGCAGCCGCGCACGGTTTTCCCTATACAGAATATAGCTTCTGGCTGTCTGATAGAAGCCATTGGCCATCAGCGCCTGCTCCACGAGATCCTGGATGGCCTCCACTGTGACGGGGACAGCTGTGTCCATGTGCTGTTCCACATGGGCAAGAAGAAGCGCCAATATTTCCGCCCGGGGTGTTTCTCCCACGCTGACAAACGCTTTTTCCATGGCCGCGGTGATTTTGCCGCCGTTATACTCTTCCGTGCCCCCGTTACGCTTGATGATCCGCATGGCCGTACCCCGCTTTCCCATAGGTATAAAAGATATACTTGCATCTTACCTCAAAAAATGAAGTATGAAACGATTGATGCTTGACAGCCCGCGCCTCCCCGCATATAATGGGGAACAACAAGCGATGATGGGATCAAGTACCTTGATATGCGCGCCTCAAGAGAGCTTCCGTCAGGTGCAAGGAAGCGGCGGTTTTCAAGGGAATACCTCCCGGAGCACTAAGCCGAAAGCGTTTTGCCGCGTAGGCTGAGCCGGTGCGCCGGATACAGCGTTTGGGGGATATATCAAATGCGCATTCCCCCGCAAAGGGCATTTCCCGCAAGGGCGTGCCGAATGGAAGTGGTACCGTGGCTTATGCCGCCTTCCCCAGATTGGGGAAGGCGTTTTTCTTTCCCCGGACATAATAAAGGAGGAAATTATGAACACAGCGGACTTAACCTTTGCCAAACGGTTTGACGGCATCACAGGAAGCGCCATCCGGGAAATATTAAAGCTCATGGGTACCCCTGGTATGATATCCTTTGGCGGGGGAAATCCGGCCTCCAGCGCATTGCCGGAGGAGACTGTATCCCGCCTTTGCCAAAAGGTGCTGAAGGAGAACGGCAAAAACATACTGCAATACGGAACCACGGAAGGGTATGCCCCCCTGAGGGAGAGCCTCGCGCCGTATCTTAAGCGGCAGTTTGGTTTTGATGCGAAGCCTGATGATATTCTGCCCGTTTCCGGCTCCAGCCAGGCCATGGATTTGCTATGCAAGGCACTGATTAATCCCGGCGACGTGATTCTGGTGGAGAACCCAACATTCCTTGGCAACATGCAGTGCATGCGGCTGTATCAGGCCAGCGTTGTGCCTGTGGAAAGCGATGAGGGCGGCATTTGCATTGACAAGCTGGAGGAAGCGATTGTCAAGCACCATCCCAAGATGCTTTATACAATCCCCACCTTTCAAAACCCCACAGGGAAAACGCTGGCGGCCGACAGGCGGCCAAGGATTGCCGCCCTGGCGGAAAAGTACGGCTTTGTGGTGGCGGAGGATGATCCCTACCGTGATCTGCGGTATTCCGGAATACCGCTGAGCTCCATCAAATCTTACGATAAGGCGGGCCTTGTCGTCTTTATGGGGAGTTTTTCAAAGCTCATCTCCCCCGGCATGCGGGTTGGCTATATCGCCGCCCATCCCGAAATTTTGCGCAAGTGCATCATAGGCAAGCAGTCTGCCGATGTGCATACCGCCACGCTGAACCAGGCCGTGGTGGACGCCTTTTTCCGGGAGAATCTGCTGGACGGCCATGTGGAATCCATCTGCAAAAGTTATGGCTTGCAACTGAAGGCCATGCTGGAGGAAATATCCTTCTTCCCGGCGGGGACGCGCTATACCAGACCCGAGGGCGGCCTGTTCGTATGGGCAGAACTGCCGGAGGGCATTAACACAACGTCTCTTTTGATGAAGGCGGTGGAGCGGAAGGTAGCCTATGTGCCGGGCACGCACTTTTTTGCGGAGGGCGGCCACGAGAACACCATGCGGCTCAATTTTTCCAACAGCCCCGTCGAAAGGATTCATGAGGGCATGTCCATATTGAAGCAGGTCATTTTGGATGCCATGCAATAACAGGAGGATAAATGTATGCATATTCTGGATATATTGAAGGAACGGGGCTTTGTCGCCCAAATCACCTTTGAGGAGGACCTGTACAAGCTGCTGGAGCGGGAGCAGGTCACTTACTACGTTGGCTTTGACCCGACTGCCGACAGCCTGCATGTGGGCCACTATATCCCCATCATGGCCATGGCCCATATGCAAAAGGCCGGCCACCGCCCCATAGCCCTGTGCGGCGGCGGCACCACCATGGTGGGCGACCCCAGCGGCAAAACGGATATGCGCAAAATGCTTTCCAAGGAGGATATCGCGCAAAATGCCCAGGCCATCAAGGGGCAATTGGCCCGGCTCATTGACTTTTCAGATGGCAAGGCTCTTTTGGTGAACAACGCCGACTGGCTTCTTAGCCTCAATTATGTCGATTTCTTGCGGGATGTCGGCTCCCTTTTCTCCGTCAACCGCATGCTGACGGCGGAATGCTACAAGCAGCGACTGGAGAAAGGCCTCACATTTTTGGAGTTCAATTATATGCTAATGCAAAGCTACGACTTTTTGCGTTTGTTCAAGGATCACGGCTGCCGCCTGCAAATGGGCGGCGATGACCAGTGGAGCAACATTCTGGCCGGGGCCGACCTCATCCGCCGCAAGGAGCAGGAGGACGCCTTTGCCCTTACCTTCAAACTGCTCATGACCCACGACGGCAAAAAGATGGGCAAAACGGAAGCCGGGGCCCTGTGGCTGTCCGCCGAGCGCACATCGCCCTATGATTTTTACCAGTATTGGCGGAATGTGGATGATCAGGATGTGGAAAAGTGCCTGGCGCTGCTCACCTTCCTGCCTATGGAGGAAGTCCGCCGCCTGGGAGCCTTGCAGGATTCCGCCATCAATGAGGCCAAGCGTGTGCTGGCATATGAAATCACCAGGCTCATCCACGGTGAGGAAGAGGCCCAAAAGGCGCAAAACGCCGCCCAGGCGCTGTTTGCGGGCGGTTCGGAAGGCGAGCATGTGCCCTCCTTTGAAGTGACAAAGGCAATGCTGGCGGAAGATAACCGTTTGACCAGCCTATTGACCTTATGCGGCCTGTGTGCCAGCCGGGGCGAAGCCCGGAAAATGGTGCAGGCCGGCGCGGTTCTTGTGGGTGAAGAGAAGATGACGGATATCGAATACCGAATTGCGGCGGAGGGCATCACCGCAGACGGCCTGCTTTTGCGCAAGGGCAAAAAGAACTACTGCCGCCTGGTACTAAAGGGATGAATTCCTTCAAAACCGTAAAATGTCCGGCCAGCGACGAATTTATTGTCAGCAAAAGCCGCTTTATAGGTCATGCCGCCCCCGTGGAAAGCGAGGAGGCGGCTTTGGCGTTTTTGCAGCGCATACGGTCGGAGCACAAGGATGCCAGCCACAACTGCTACGCCTATGCCATCGGCCGGAATGCCGGCATCATGCGCTATTC
>JAEWNM010000184.1 GCA_023392755.1 Bacillota bacterium | reverse complement strand
TCAGTTGTTCGGGCTGGTTCTTGTACCGCAGGGCGATCTTTTCGATTTGCTTGGCCGTGCGGGGTGTCAGCGTGCCTTCGGACTCGACAGTTCTTTCCACATGCTCATCCCCTTCTGATGTTGATATGTTATTTTTTTAACGAAATATTTGTTATTATTTTACCACTTTTATGAAATTGCGTCAACCACATTTCCAGTATGCCCACCAAATGGATGGGGAAAGGAAAAGGAAGATAATGCTGCGTTGCGGGTGAAAATGATCCGCCGTGCTACGCCTCAAGCACCAATGTATGCATTCCCAATGGATATGATTGACAATTCACAAAGATTTCTGTACGATACCTGTGTAAAGCGCAAGGAGGCATATATGGAAGTATACGATGCGATAAACGCCCGCCGGACGGTACGCGATTTTGAAGACCGGCCTATAGGGCGTCAGGCGCTTAGGCGGATTATCGGAGCGGGCCTGAAGGCCCCCACCAACAACCACCTGCGGGAATGGGAGTTCATCGTTTTGGAAGGCAGGCAAAGGCGGCTGGAGGCCGTTGCAATGGTGCGGGACAGGGAAGGCCGGGAAGCGGTGGATATTGTGGACTGCTGGGGCCTGGTGGAAAGCAGCCAGCGGGAAATGTATATTGACGCCATTCCCAAGCAGCGGCGTATGCTTGTGGAGGCGGGCTGTTTGATCATACCGGTTTTTCGGCAGGAGGAGCCGCTTTTAAAGCCCGGCAGCCTTTCCGCCCTGAACGGGTTCGCATCCATCTGGTGCTGCATAGAAAATATGCTTTTGGCAGCCGCAAGCGAAGGAATACAGGGTGTTACCCGCATACCCTTCGACGAGGAAGCACGCTTTCTCAAGGCTGAGCTGAATGTGCCGCAGGGATATGAAATCCCCTGTTGTCTGGCCCTGGGCTATCCCGGCGGGCAGCAGGCAAAGATCAGGCAATATGCCGTGAACGTGGATGCGAAAATTCACCTGGACCGCTGGTAACGATATGTGGAGGATGGGAAGCATGAAATTGGAGCTTATACAGGTTGAAAAGCGCTTTGGCGAAAAGGAAGTGCTCAAGGGCATCGGCTTCACGGTGGAAAGCGGACGTTCCGTGGGGCTGCTGGGGCGCAACGGCGCGGGCAAAACGACGACGCTGCGGATTGTGATGGATGTTTTTTCAGCCGACTCCGGCCAGGTGCTGCTTGACGGCAAGCCCTTCCGCCGGGGGGACTACCGCATTGGCTACCTGCCGGAGGAGCGGGGCCTTTATCCCAAACGGCTCATTCTGGACCAGCTGGCATACCTGGGCACACTCAGGGGCTTAGCCGGTGCCCGGGCGCGGGAGGAAGCGAAGAAGTGGCTGGCCCGCATGGATCTGGCCGATTATGCCAATAAAAAGGTAGATACGCTTTCCAAGGGCAACCAGCAGAAGATACAATTGGCGGTGGCCATGCTGGGCGAGCCGCAGATTGTGATCCTGGATGAACCGTTTTCCGGCCTGGACCCCGTGAATGCCATGCTGCTCAAGGATATCGTAAGGGAATGCATTGCGGAGGGAAAGATCGTGCTGTTCTCCAGCCACCAAATGAACTACGTGGAGGAGTTCTGCCAGGATATCGTGATTCTGAACCAGGGCCGCATCGTGCTGGATACGGCTATCGCCGCCCACAAGCGCAGCTATGACCGCCGCCATATTCTGGTGGACGTGGCGCCGGGTGAGGAGGAAAAGGCGCTGGCCTTTTTAAAGGCAAAGGGGCTGAGAGCCGAGATTGCCGGAGATACGCTGCATCTTAACGTGCACGCGGCGGAGGAGACGCTTCCCATCTTGGCGGCTATGGTGGGGGAAAGCATCGCGGTGGAAGGCTACCGCGTGTTTGAACCCTCGCTGAACGATATTTTTGTCGAGTATACGGGCGAAGCCGTTTAAGGAGGACGTTATGAAGCAGTTTTTTTCCGTGCTCCGCTTTGAACTGGCGGGCTATTTCAAAAACAAGGTATACACGGGGATGACGGTGGCACTGGTGCTGGTGGTGGCGGTTGTCCTGTCCTTTCCCACGCTCCGCGGCCTGTTCACAAAACCGGAAACCGTTCCGGAGGGCGGCACCGCCATACAGGCACCTGCCCAGCCGGGGCCTGCCGGGTCGGGGCCTGCCGGGTCGGGGCCGGCCCTGGCCGTTATCAATCAGAACGGCGCTTTGAGCGATGGGGCGCTGAAGCAGCTGGCTTCCTCCCTGTACGGGTTTTCGGCCCAGGTGGTGAACGCCGATGTGCAATCGGTAAAGGAGCAGGTGGCCGCCGGGGTGTATGAAGGCGCCGTGGTGCTCACAAGCGCCCGGGAGTGCACGTATATCGCAAGGAATCAAGGGCTGTACGACAATACCGGCGCCATGCTGTCCCAGGCGCTGCAGACGGCCTACCGGCTGGAGAAGCTGACGGAGATGGGCGCATCGGCGCAGGAGATTCCCCTGATTCTGGCACCGCCGGTCAGCGTATCGGTTGAGAACCTGGGCGTCAGCCAGATGGAGACATTTTTCTATACCTATGCGCTCATTTTCGCGCTGTACATGGCCATCCTCATTTATGGGCAGCTTGTGTCCACCGCCGTGGCCACGGAAAAGAGTTCCCGGACAATGGAGCTTTTGATCACTTCGGCCCGGCCCAACAGCCTGCTGTTTGGCAAGATCATCGGGTCGGGCCTGGCAGGGCTCATCCAGATGGCGGCCATCTTCGGTTCGGCCATACTGTTCTACAACCTCAACGAGGCCTCCTGGGCAGGAAATGAGATTATCGCGTCCATCTTCAACATGCCGCTGCCCATTGTGGGCTTCGCGCTGCTGTTCTTTGTGCTGGGCTACTTCATGTATGCCTTCCTGTTCGGGGCCATTGGCTCCCTGGCCTCCCGCACGGAGGATGTGAATACCATGGTGCTCCCCGTCATGTTCGGGTTCATCATCGCCTTTATGGTGGTCATGATGTCCATGGCCTCCGGCAGTATCGACAACGCGGCCATGACGTTCTGCTCCTACCTGCCGTTCACGTCGCCCATGGCCATGTTTGTGCGCATCGCCATGTCCAGCCCGGCCTGGTATGAGATTATCCTCTCCGTCGTATTATTGATTGGCGCAACGGCCGTGGTCGGCGTGGTTGCGGCGCGCATTTACAGAATCGGCGTTTTGATGTATGGCAAACCGCCCAAGCTGGGCGAACTGATACGTGTGCTGCGGACAGCGCGCAAAGCCGGGGCATAAGCGCAGCTTTGAGCCGCCGCGGACGCATGAGAAAAGGAGAGGGAAGTATGAAAACAAGGTGTGTGGTTTTCTCCGTTGCCCTGATGTTGCTTCTCCTGCTTACCGCGGCGGCGCAGGCGGACGCCTTCCTGGATTTTGAGGGCGGAATCAGCGGCTTTTTGCAAAGCGGAAGCTGCAAGCTTTCACAAAGCACCATGGCGTACGCCGGCGCGTACAGCCTGGGCGTTGAAGGCCGCGGGCAGAACGACTACGACGCCGCGGACTATCCCATGGAAAGCCTGGGCATACGCTCCGGCGACCGGGTGGACATTTCCTTTTACGCCTACCATGCAGGCCCCGAGGCGGGCGTCATCAAGGCCGGCCTTGGCGGCGGCAGCTATGCCGAACTGGCCCGCGCAACCGTTGAGCCCAATACCTGGACGCAGATCACGGGAACGTTCACCGTGGCGGAGCTTGCAAACATCAGGTTTCAGACGTACGGGGCGAACATGAACGGCGTCAGTTTTTACGTGGACGATGTCAAGGTAAGCGTTCAGCAGGCGAAGGTGCCGGCCAAGGATGCGTTTGGCGGCTACGCCGGCGGCTTTGAAGGCGGGGATACCGACGGCTGGTATGCGCGCAGCAGCGGCACAGCGCAGGCAGCGCTTTCAAAGGATGCCGCCTATTCGGGCATTTCGAGCCTTCTGATCATGGGGCGCAGCGATAACTGGAACAGCCCCGGCCGTGACTTTTCCCTTACGGCGGGCAACAGCTACGGGCTTAAGTGCTATGTGAGGCAGGATTCAGGCGCGGATGTGGAATTCATACTCTCCGCCGCGCTCACAAGGGGTGGCCAGGAAAGCTATGTGAACCTGATCCGGAAAATCGCCGGAAGCGGCGAGTGGGTTGAGCTTGCTGCATCCTATGCCGCCGGGGACGGGATCGACCGTACCGTATTCTATGTGGAAACCGCCAATGCCCCCAAGGTGGATTACTGGATGGATGATTTTTCGGTGACGGGCAAAAGCGATTCCTACCGCGGCGATCTGCCGTCGCTCAAGGAAAAGTATGACAAGGATTTCTTGATGGGCTGCGCCGTTTCCAGGGCGCAATTTGACAACCCGGCGCGCATTGCCTTCCTGTCCGGACAGTTCAACTCCTTTACGCCGGAAAATGAAATGAAGCCGGAAAACGTGTTTGACGCGGCGAAAAGCCGGGAGTTGGCAAAGACGGGAGATGAGACGCACCCCGCGGTGAAGTTTGACGCGGCAAAGCCGCTGCTGGATTACGCGAAAGCAAACGGTATCGCCGTGCACGGGCATGTGCTGGTGTGGCATTCCCAAACGCCCAGGAGCTTCTTCACCCAGGGGTATGCGGAGGATGGCCCGTTTGCAAGCCGCGAAACCATGCTGCTGAGGCTGGAAAACTATATCGCGGCCGTTATGGCATATCTTGATGAGAACTACAAGGGTGTTGTGCTTTCCTGGGATGTGGTGAACGAGGCGGTTCTGGATGGAAGCGGGGCGCTGCGCGGGAAAAAATCGCAGGATGACGCCAACGGCACCTATTGGATGGATACGGTCGGGGAGGACTATATCGAAATGGCCTTTGCCCTGGCCCGCAAATATGCCCCCGCGGGCACACAGCTTTACTACAACGACTATTCCGTGCCCTATGAGCCCAAGCTCACCGGCATCAAGGCTGTCGTAAGCCGGCTGATGGACGCGGGCGTGGTGGACGGCATGGGCTTCCAGTGTCATTACCAGCTGACTACGCCTTCCGCGAAGCAGGTTGGCGACGCCATGGCGTATTTTGCCGGGCTGGGGCTTCAACTGCGTGTATCGGAGCTGGATGTGACCATACCGGCCAATACCGCCGAGTCGCTTTTGGCCCAGGCAAAACGGTATCAAAGCCTGATGGAGGTATTCCTGCGCTTTTCGGACAGCATGGATGCGGTGACGGTGTGGGGCACATCGGACGATCTTAGCTGGAAGGGCACGCAGTTCCCGCTGCTTTTCGATGCGGATATGGCACCAAAGCCGGCCTTCTGGGCATGGGCCGACCCGGCCCAGCTTCCGATTGAGAAACAGGCGGCCAATGGATATGGCCCAGCGGAGCCGACGGACGAATACTTTAACAAGGCTACGGCATACGCGTTTGGCGGCCATGTGTTCCGCGTACTGCATGACGGGGAGCATGTGTATGTGAAGGTGCTGGTGAAGGACGCAAGCAACGATGAAACCGATTCTGTCACCGTGCTTTCAGGCGGTGCGGCTCAAAAGGCAGGCCGCGGCGAAGGCGTGGAGGCCGACGACGGATATGGGCTGACGCTGAGCATCCCTGCCGCCATCGCTGCAGGGAAACCGCTGGAATTTGATATCTTGGTGCAGGATGGGGAAAAGTACCTGGCCTGGAACGACCGGCAAAACGCATCCGCCAGCCGCCAATACGGCACGCTGAACCTGAAGGAATTGAAGGAATGCGCCACAGCCGTTTACGGCAAGCCGGACATGTCGGGGGCCGCATTGGACGCGTTGTGGGAAACGGCGCCCAGCTTTTTGATGACCGCCACGCCTTCGCAAAACGCGGATGAGGACGGACAGGTGAAGGCTTCCTTCCGGGCGCTGTGGCAGCAGGATACACTGTATGTGCTGGTGGACGTTACCGACCCGCATCTTGACGACAGCAATGCCAGCACCTACATGCAGGATTCCGTTGAAGTGTTTGTGGATGAGGGCAACCACCGTGCCGCCGCCTATGAGGACGACGATGGCCAGTATCGGGTGAACTTCAAAAATCTGCTGACCGTCGACCATGGCACAGTGACGCCCGTGACCCGCGCCTTTATCACAGAGCAGGGCTTCGCGGCGGAAATCGCCATCCCCTTTACCGCGGCCATGACAAAGGGTGATGTGCTGGGCTTTGATGTGCGTTACAATAACGCTACCCCGGACGGGCAGCGCACAATGCTGAACTTTTGCGACGACAGCGATACGGGTTGGCAGGATACGGGTGTCTTCGGTCTGCTGGAGTTGAAGTAAGCTCTTGCAATTTCCTTTATTTGGCCTCCGCAAACCTTTGTTTGCGGAGGTTTCAAATTTCTTCCGTTTGTCCATTCTATTGAGTGAGCGGGCTGACGCCGCCGGATTGGTTACAAGGCCGGCCATGGCGCAGCTGTATGCAAAAGATTGAGACAGGCATTGCGGCCAGGGATTCGAAAAGGTCGCATACCTACCGTTTACTTGTTTGGCCCATAGAAGAAAGGAGCACCTTATGCGGAAAAAGACATTCTTTCTGGTTATGCTGATGGTTCTGGCACTGGCCGTACTGGCCGGCTGCGCCGCACCTGCCCCCACCCCAACAGCCACGGTTCAGCCCACTTCCACCCCGGAGCCTACCGCCACAGCCACGCCGGAGGCTACGGCCACGGCTGATCCCGCGGCAGCGACTTCATCCCCCGAGCCCAGCCCCGCATCCGGCGCGGAGAGGACTTTTACCCTGGAGGAATTGGCCGCCTTCAACGGCAAGAACGGTCAGCCCGCATATACCGCCGTGGAGGGCATCGTATATGATGTAACCAATTACAAAGGCTGGTCGGAGGGGCAGCACATCAACTACTTTGCGGGAGAAGACCTGACGGAGAAGACCAAGGCATCCCCCCACGGTTTGGCAATCATGAAGGATGTGCCGGTAGTGGGCAAGCTGGTTGGCGCCACCAATGCGGATTCGCCGCTTATGCTGACTTTGGAGGAGCTTTCTGCCTTTGACGGCACCGGCGGAAAGCCAGCCTACATTGCAGTGGACGGCCTGATCTATGATGTGACCAACAGTGCTCTGTGGAAAGAAGGGGCCCATAACGGGTTTGCGGCAGGGAAAGATCTGTCGGCGGAAATCAAGGAGAAATCGCCCCACGGATTGGGCGTTTTGGAAAGGATGCCTGTCGTAGGGCAAATCAAATAATAGGCGTCAGTCATAGCGTATATATGCCGGCAGCCATTGGCCGCCGGCGCTTTTTATGGAATCGGATGTCATGCCGTGCTATAATGATGTGGGTATCAGGCCTTTTCATGCCACTTTCGGCGGCATTGCCGGGAAGGGATTGCAAAAGCCCGGCGCTTTTTGGCCGGGCATGTGGAAAACATGATTGAATGGGAAGCGCTTAAGGACTATTGTCTGAAGAAGAAGGAAGCGTATGAGGACCGTCCCTTTGGCCCGGAGCCTGTGTGCATCAAGGTCCGGGGCAAAATCTTCGCGGAAATTTATACAAGGCCGGGCAATTACAAAATAACCCTCAAATGCGATCCGCTGCTGGCGCAGGTATACCGTATGCAATTTCCGGGCGTGGTGGTGCGGGGGTACCATTGCCCGCCCAGCCAGCAGCCCCACCGCAATACAATATGGGTGGAGCAGATGGAGGACGGCCTTTTGTATCAGATGATAGACCAGTCGTATCAGCTGGTGGCCGGAAGCCTACCCAAAGCTGAACGCGATTCGCTTTTCGGTGCGCCTTAATCCGCCGGCTTGTACCTGACCTCCAGCCGGGTCATATATAGTGCCAGCGCCGCGCCCGCGCCGCAGACCAGAAGGCATATCAGCCCGCCTACGCTGATGTAATTGAAGCCCAAGGGCACTATGATCAGCGTGGAGGCGATGACAAAGCCGATAATCGCATGATACATGGCGGCATACGCCTTTCCAAAGACATAATTCATCAGCTTTGACAGCAGCAGCACACATACCGCAACACCCAACAGAAGCGGAATAATGACACCGAAATCAAGCCCCTTGATGCCGGCGGTCATTCCGTCGTACAGGTTTCCGCCCTGGTCCAGATTCAGATACATCAAAAGGTTAGAGGGGCTAAGGC
>JAEWNM010000160.1 GCA_023392755.1 Bacillota bacterium | reverse complement strand
GGAAGCGGTAGCGCACCACGGCGACGATTGAGCCAGATGGGAAGCAAAGAGCGAACCGAACGAATCAACTGAAACAAGCGGCTGTAAGCTGCGCCGATTGAGGTTGCGGGGGTTTGCGAAGGAATTTTGAAAAAATTCCTTCCTTGCCCGAGCAAACGGCCGCAAAAGGCGTAGCCTTTTGCAGTGTAGCGAGGGAAAAACTCAACAAAGTGGCGTCAGCCACTTTGTTGATACACTGAGCCGGCGGCTTACGCCGCCGGCCTGATCGGAAACGCCTTATGCGTCACGCCGCCACACAACCACGCCGATTCCCTGCTGCAACTCGCCGTCGGATATGGATGGGTTCAGGCCCAGCAGCTGCTGTCTTGGCACGCGGTATCGCTTTGCGATATCCCAGAGCGTATCTCCCGGCTGGACAAAGTACAGGCTGATCCCGCCGGTAGGAATGGCCGCGTCCTGGTTCTTTACGTCGGAGACAATTCTGGCGTCCTCCCGGCGGCAGCCATCCACCATCAGGTGCAGTATATATTTCATTTCCACCCTGTCACTGGTAATGGTCGCCACGTCGATATTGCCAGCCTCCAGCACAAGCCAGTCCCCCGGCTCCGCCTCACAGGCAAAGGCCACGCGGAAGGGCTCCTCCTGGTTGACGGTCACGGGCACATCGGAATCGTCCGTCATGTACAAAAGCGTAACTTCCAAAAGCCCTTCGGCATTGAGCCGGCCGCCGATTTGCTCCCACCCGGTGAGAATGGGCCTGGCAAACCCCGCCAGCATCGTCCTGGCAGGCGGGCTGCCGTCGGGAAGCATAATCATCAGCTTGCCGCTCTCCGCCGTTTGATACCTGGCCGTGCCTACCCGGTAGGAAAGCGGCTTCACCGTCAGCGCAAGGGCCTCGCCGCGGGTGGTGTAGGCATCCTTCCACACAGTGGCCGTCTCCTTTTTGTCCACAGATGCAAAAACGCCCAGAAGCACCTCCGCCCTCAGGATACGGCCCGCCTCGCCGCCATCCTGTGACAATACCGCCACATCCTTCACCGCCACCCGCCCGGCAAGCAAGTCGCCCCGCTGGCCGCCCAAATCCACAGCCTGCTCAAAGGGCAGCGTATGCCGGGTAAGCACCAGGGGCCTGGCGGGAAGGCTGGATGCATGGTACACTTCCAGCTGCACCGTACCGGACACATTGGCCTTGCCCTCGCCGCCGGTCACCTCCTGCACCGTTGCCTGGGCGGTGCCGTATAACGTTTCACGTATATCCAGCGCGCGGGGCAAATCGAACTCATCCCTCAATAACGTTTCCGCCGAACCTTCGCCAACCGTCCGCTGCAGCGTCAGCGTCTGGCTGAGGCCTTCCAGGCCCGGCACATCCTGCATGCCGGTAACAACTGACGCGGGTGTGGCCGACAGCACACGTGCTTCCAGGGCCAGTATGCCCCGAAGCGAAAGCCGCCCATTGTAAGCGGATGCCTCCGCATGCTCCACCTGGCCGCCCGCCTGGGCGATCATCCTGGGCGCCGCATCCTTGACCTCAATGGCATGGCTGAACTCGGTGGATGCCTCCAGCGCGGCAATCTTGGTGGGATCGCCCTGGGTGTACAGTACATGAAAGACAACCTTCCCCTCAATGGCAACCCGGTCGGACAAAGTTTCCGCCCCGGTGATGACCATCATGGCGCCGGTCTGCAGCACATGGGCTTCCTCTCGCAGGCCGCCGGGCAGGGTGATCTCCCCCTCTACCGAAGCCTGCCCCTTCCCGCTGCCCACCAGCCTTTCCAGCTCCACGTTTTCGCGCAATATCCGTAATTCCATGTTATTGTCCCTCCCAGATTGCATCAATCTGGTGATGCATATGCGGCGGGGCGGGAAAGTAGAACAAAAAGGCGGAGTTACCATAAACGGCACTCCGCTTTTAGTCTATGTACAAATGAGCATCACCTCATAAAGAATCAGCGAGGGGGAACAGTGGTTCCCGCTTTGCCAAACAGTATTTTCCGGCCTTTGGAAGGGTGAAGAAAAAAGGGCAGCAGCCATTTTCCCCAAACTACGCCGTTCTTTCCATAGACAGCTTGTCGGCTATCATGGCAACAAACTCGCCGTTGGTGGGCTTATCCTCCTTGGAGGCCACCTTGCAGCCAAAGGCGCGGTTCAGCGTCTCTATGCGGCCACGGCTCCAGGCCACTTCAATGGCATGCCGTATGGCCCGTTCCACCTTGCTGGCAGTGGTGTTGAACCTGCGGCCGATACCGGGATACAGCTCCTTGGTGATTCTGTTGATGACATCCGGGTTATCGATCACCATCTTTATCGCCTCCCGGAGGAACTGGTATCCTTTGATGTGGGCCGGGATGCCGATGGTCAGAAACAGGCTGGACAAACGCTCATCCAGGGATTGCCCGTGCCCGGCTGTTGCCGCCCGTACAGGCTCCAGCGTCCGCATGGGCTGGCCGGCAATCTCCCTGATGCGGGCGGCCAGCACCTGCACCTCAAAAGGCTTGACCATATAGTATCTGGCGCCAAGCTCCACCGCCCGCATAATGAAATCATCCCGGCCCAAAGCAGTAAGCACAATCACCTGCGGCATGGGGTCATACGGCCGCCGGCGCAATTCTTCCAAGAGTGCATAACCATCCATCTGCGGCATGATGATATCCATCAGCAGGATATCCACAGACTGTTCGGACAAGCATTGTAGCGCCTCTGCGCCATTGGATGCCTGCCCTACCACGGTGATTCCTTCCTGCTTGCCAAGGAAGTCCGCCACCAGCCTTCGCAGCTCCGTATTGTCATCAACCAGCAATACTCGGATTCCGTCCATTTGTCTTCCACCTTTCCAATCATTTGTAACGCTGTTTACATATAGATTGCCATTAAATGTGGTCGATATGGGAATTCTGGAGTATTTGGGCTTTTTTTCATTATATGGGAGCATTATAGCATAAATATACTGCCTTCAGTAGCATCTGATAAAAAAAAAGCCATTGTGACAACATATGTGACAAACCTACACAAATCGACGCAATGTTTGCGTATTTTGCGCGGCCGGCCGCGGAGGAGAACATAAAAAGCCCGCCTTGGCGACATGCTGCCAAAGCGGGCCCAGTGTATCAACAAAGTGGCTGACGCCACTTTGTTGAGTTTTTCCCTCGCTACACTGCAAAAGGCTGCGCCTTTTGCGGCCGTTTGCTCGGGCAAGGAAGGATTTTTTTAATTCTTTCGCAAACCCCCGCAACCTCAATCGGCGCGGCTTACAGCCGCTTGTTTCGGTTGATTCGTTCGGTTCGCTCTTTGCTTCCCATCTGGCTCAATCGTCGCCGTGGTGCGCTGCCGCTTCCAACCCCGGCTTGCTCAATCGGCGCATTGCTCACTGCCGTTCACACTGCTTGTTTCGCAAGCTTCCTCC